>DLZA01000180.1:4802-5140 GCA_003447515.1 Paracoccaceae bacterium | reverse complement strand
GCCGCAGCTGAAGCTGTTCGACTAGAACTGGGATTAAACAGCCCTTGGATTGTCCAACTTTGGGCGTGGCTTGGTCAATTGGCCCATTTTGATCTGGGGAGTTCGCTAGTTTATGGCACGCCTGTGATTGATGAAATAACCACACAGCTTGGGTATTCATTGTTACTAGCTTGCGGCGCGTTTGTAGCCTCATTGCTAATTGCACTACCTGTTGGGATCATTGCGGGACTTTATCCAAATAGTCGATTTGATCGCATAACAATGGGGATATCAATTTTTCTACGTGCAGTGCCTGCATTTGCACTTGGGATTGTTTTGGTTCTTATCTTTGCCGTGCA
>DLZA01000180.1:4261-4471 GCA_003447515.1 Paracoccaceae bacterium | reverse complement strand
CTAAAAATCTTTCCAGTTGCAGGATTTCAGGGATTTGAAAATTTGGTTCTACCGTCCCTTACACTTGGCCTTGGCTTAGCGTCAGTGTCCAATAGGGTAGTGCGTGATGCAGTTATAGATGCAATGAATTCAGACTGGCAGATGTTTGCACGCACTAAAGGGCTGTCGTCACGTTTAACGTTAATACGCCATGTAATGCGCAATGCATCT
>DLZA01000180.1:3171-3942 GCA_003447515.1 Paracoccaceae bacterium | reverse complement strand
TACCAGTAGTGGCCTATGTGGGAGTTCAGCTGGCATATCTGATCGAAGGTGTTGTAATCGTTGAAACGGTCTTTGCTTGGCCGGGTATTGGTCACGCTTTGGTACATGCAATTTTTGGCCGTGATATTGCGATGGTGCAAGGCACTGCTTTAACACTCGGATTGCTATATGTGGCGTTAAACCTGTTTGTCGATCTGGCGTGTCGTAGCATTGATCCTCGTGAAAGAACATTGTGATGAATGAAACCAATATTTTTTCTAAACTCCATAAAAAAAACACATTACACAAGCGTCAAAATGCAAGATTACTGGGATATCTAATGTTGGCCAGTTTAGTTATTATGGCTATCTTTGGGCCAGACTTGATAGGAGCAGACCCTCGGAAACAATCGTTACTTGCGACGCTTGAAAGCCCCAGCCTTGCACATCCTTTAGGGACAGATCACCTTGGAAGAGATATGGCGGCACGCTTATTATCTGGTGCTCAACTGTCTTTATCTTTGGCCTTTCTCTCAGTAATTACTGCATGTTTTCCTGGATCGCTTATTGGAGTCATTGCCGCTTGGTATGGGGGCTGGCCTGATCGCATTTTGGGTGCATTTTCAGATGCAATCTTGGCCCTACCCGGTTTGTTATTAGTGCTAATGCTTGCCTCTATTGCGCCCGGGTCTTGGTGGGCACTTTATGTGGGTATTTCTTTAACGCTTTGGGTTGAATATTTCCGCTATACTCGGCAGCGTGCACGGATTGTGCTGGCAGAACCTGCAGTAGA
>DLZA01000180.1:2554-2813 GCA_003447515.1 Paracoccaceae bacterium | reverse complement strand
CATGGCTTTTGGTACGCCGTCATTTAATTCCCGAAATTTTTCCTGGTTTATTGACCATTGCTGCTTTTGGTGTGGCGACAGCTGTTACATCTGTTGCTGCTCTTGGATTTATAAGCGTTGGTATTCGCCCTCCCACTGCAGAGTGGGGCATTATGATGACCGAGTTGCTGCCATATTGGCGCGAGGCACCTATCTTAATTTTACAGCCTATTGCTTGTCTGGTGTACACTGTTCTGGCCTTACACCTTTCTGTAGGAGG
>DLZA01000180.1:1624-2228 GCA_003447515.1 Paracoccaceae bacterium | reverse complement strand
TTACGGCACTCATGATTTATTCAATAGAAGTAAAAGATCTGTCTGTCTTTGTTGGATCCACACGTTTGATAGGACCAGTAAATTTCAAAGTTCAATTAGGCGGTACGCTTGTAGTGATGGGAGAGACTGGTGCAGGTAAAAGTTTAGTCGTGCAGGCTATTAACGGGACCCTGCCAAGTGCCTTGCACTCCGAAGGTGAAATTAAAATTAATGGGCGTCGAATGAATGAATTATCATACGCAAAGCGATCAAGCCTGTGGGGGCGTAATATTTCTACTCTTCCACAAGAACCATGGCGCGCACTAGATCCCTTGATGCGATCATTTCTGCAAGTGAAAGAAGCTCATAGATTTGTAGCACAACAAAGCCCAGTTGAGGCGACGAAAGCCTCTAAACATGCATTTAAAACACTCGGACTTAGAGGGGCAGAGCAACTTTTTCCAAACACTTTATCGGGCGGTATGGCTCAACGTGTTGCCTTTGCTGCAGCTACAGCCGCAAATGCAGAAATCCTGTTGGCAGACGAACCAACAAAAGGTCTCGATGCAGTGCAGCACGCTAATATAATCTCGCTTTTAACAAACATTCCAAAGCAGGGCGGCAC
>DLZA01000180.1:1039-1288 GCA_003447515.1 Paracoccaceae bacterium | reverse complement strand
TTGATTGCTATCACACACGAAGCCAGCGTTGCGCGTCATTTGGGCGGTGACATGTTGGTTTTGCGTGATGGATCTGTTGTGGAACAAGGTAAAGTGAAATCGATTCTAGATGCACCAAAAGACAACTATACGCGGTCACTTTTGGATGCAGATCCGCAAAATTGGCCTGAACACACAACACAAAAAAAGGGCAAACTGCTTTTAAAGGCCACAAACCTTACCATTTCACGGGGAAATAAGCGCTTATTT
>DLZA01000180.1:0-723 GCA_003447515.1 Paracoccaceae bacterium | reverse complement strand
TCACGGGGAAATAAGCGCTTATTTGAAAGATTTAATTTTAAATTGCATGCAGGAGAAAAATTAGCTTTGACTGGGCCAAGTGGGATTGGAAAAACAAGTTTACTAGATGCATTGGCAGGACTTTTGAAATCAAATGTAGGTATCCTACATATGCACTCTTCGCTGTCAAAACATTGTATTCAAAAGCTATATCAGGATCCACCTGCCGCATTTCCAAATCGTGTTGTACTTTCAAAAACGTTGAAAGACGTGGCGCGCTTACACAAAACGCACTGGGCTGATGTTTTAGGAATTCTTAAACAGCTTGGCATTCATCCATCATTGTTGGACAGGCGGCCTGATGAGGTGTCAGGTGGAGAGCTTCAAAGGATATCGATTGCACGTGCACTAAGCGTAAAGCCAAAGATACTTTTAGCAGACGAACCAACATCACGCCTTGATCCAATCACGCAACGCGAGACCTTGGCAATGTTGGGACGCATATCATATAAGCATCAAATCGCCATAGTTTTAGTAACTCATGACCATAACATTGCACAGAAATGGGCACACCGAACAATCAAGCTATTGTGACAGGTTCACCACCTAAAACAATCATTGTCAGTGTCATAGATTCATCAGGGCTTGATATCTGAGATTTGTCTTTAAGTAGGCCATGTAACGATGGTGGCAGTCTGCTGCACACTAGTCTCTGAATTTAATGTTAAGTTAGTCATGGGATTC
>DLZA01000045.1:2165-5648 GCA_003447515.1 Paracoccaceae bacterium | reverse complement strand
AAAAAATAAGAAACCAAATTTAACCAAAAAGACGGTGCGCAGTTGCTCGTTTGCGTCGACGTAGCTATTAAGTGAGGCTAGGCTGCTGTGCTGCTCAAACAAAATGCAAGAATACCACACGTAAATAATGGGTGACGGCCTTTCAACTTTCATCAATGTCTGCGTATCGGGAACCTAAGAACCAAATAGATTACGACAAGAGTTAATCATAATGCGCACCAGAAATTCCATACTTGCTATCCACAACCATATTTGCAAATGCGTGGAATTGCCGAGCAATGACATCGAAGAGCGAATCAACAGCGATCCAACCGCATGGTAAAAAGCTTTTTCGGTTACGGCTCCTTAGTTAACACAGCTACACATAACTACCGAAATGCCCATCCAGCAACACTGCAAGGTTGGTGTCGGGAATGGGTACAATCAGCGACCAACAACGTTGCATTCTTGACCGTAAAACCTGATCCGCATGCCCAGATCGCCGGGTTGGTCGCAGACGTCGGAGACATCGGCTGGAACACCTTGGATAAACGCGAGGCCGCTTACGACCGAAAAATATTAAAGACTGCAGGCTTTGAAGGAATAACGATCTATCAAGCCAAACCTAGCGCAATGGCGCCTGCAGGCAGCGGGAAGCCAATCTTACTAAGTTACCTAGATTGCGTCGTGCAAGGATTCAACTCGTGTTACGGCCATGACGGTGTGCGCAATTTCTTCTGCTCTACTACCGGATGGGACACGGCGATACTGGATGATCGCAGTGCACCTATCTACCCCCGTGCTCAGCCGCTCTTACCCTCTGAAACACAACTCACCGATGACCACATAGAAATGGTAGGCGCAACAGTTATCAAAGGCATTTAGACAGCCGCTGGCAAAAGAGTGGAGCCACTCTCAAACCCTTTGTTTAAAAATTACAACCACCAAACCTAAATGGATATTGGGTTTACAAGTTTATTTTTTGCAATAAAGGCATCAGCTTGGACATATCTGGTCCGCTCTCCATACCCGTCAACGCCTTGCGAAGCGGCATGAAGAGCCTACGCCCCTTACGCCCTGTGGCCTCCTTCACTGCTGCAGTCCAGGCGGCCCAGCTCTGATCGCTCCATGGGCTATCTGGTAACAAACCTTTAGCAGCATCTACAAATTCAGCATCCTCATCCGCAATCAATGGGGTGGCACCATCACGGCACAAAGCCCACCACTTGGCAATTTCTGACCGCGTGGCAATATTATCTTTTACAATATTCCAAAATGCAGACTCAATATCGGCTGGAACACCCAAATCCGTAAGTGTGCTAGAGATATCCTCTATGTTTAGCACCGAAATCGCTTTGGCAGTCAACGGCTTCAAATCTTCAACATCGAACTTCGTCGGGGCCGCGCCAAAGGCCGATAAATCAAAATTATCAAAAAGTTCATCGACTGAAGAACGAACCTCAATCGGATCCGAAGACCCGAGCCGCGCCATCATTGACAACAGTGCAATCGGTTCGATCCCAGCCTCCCGCAAATCCCGCAGCGCCAGCGTACCTAAGCGTTTTGACAATGCCTCACCCTTAGGCCCCGTCAGCAGGGAATGGTGCGCAAACGCGGGAACGGTTCCTGCGAGCGCCTCAATAATCTGGATCTGAGTTGCCGTATTTGTCACATGGTCCGACCCACGCACAACATCTGTGATGCCAAAGTCGATGTCATCGCAAACAGAAGCCAGCGTGTATAAAAATTGCCCGTCACCACGAATTAAAACGGGGTCAGACACAGACGCCGCATCTATCGACAGATCACCCAAAATACCATCCGCCCACTCGATCCTCTCAAGATCCAACTTGAACCGCCAATGCTCGTCTCGATCAGCTTTCAATGCCAAACGTTCATGTTCAGACAGCGCCAAGGCAGATCGATCATATACGGGCGGCTTGCCCATATTCAGCTGTTTCTTGCGCTTTAGATCTAGTTCAACAGGTGTCTCATATGCATCATACAGTCGACCATTTTGGCGCAATTCATCTGCTGCTGCGCGATACCGATCCATCCGTGAAGATTGCGTTTCCACGCGATCCCACGTCAGCCCCAGCCACTCCAAGTCTTTTTTGATAGCATCTGCAAAGGCCTGTGTGGAACGTTCTGGATCCGTATCATCCAGTCGCAAAATGAACTGCCCTCCTGCCTTTCGCGCAATCAGAAAATTGAACACAGCAGTCCTCAGGTTGCCAACATGAAGGTGACCAGTGGGGGAAGGCGCAAAACGAGTCTTCGTCATAAATATAAAACCTGAATAAGGGGTTTTGGTCTCCTTTACGTCGAAACTGCTGCCATGCCAAGGCCAGGCGCCCAGGAATCATGTCCTAAATAAAATCTAAAGTTTATAAAATGTTCTTCTGCATGCTTACGATTGAAAACTTAGAAGGCAATAATGATTTGTACTATAAATACGCTGGTAGCCTGTTGTTTCACCAATTTAGTGGAATTTATCCTGACCTTGATCAGCGCAATATACTAAAAAACAACAGGCGCTGCGGCACCAACAACATGGAAAGTTCATCATTCCAACAGAAACTCACAGCCGAACTGGGCAAAACTGGCTCTGCTTAAATTTGTTTTATTGACACCTTTTTATGGGCTTTAAACAGCATTGCTGTGTGCTTTTCCTTTAATATCACACTGCTAGGGTCCAGCAAAATTTCAATTGAAAGGCCAATTCGCGGGAAAACTCCAGGAGTGATTACTAACTCTCATCCCGCCAGCGATTAGCAATAGGATATCGCCGATCCAACCAAAAGGCTCTATGAGTAAGTCTCGGTCCAGGCGCGGATTGAAACCGTTTATATTCCGATATATTTACCAGATGCTCGATCCTTTTGACAACCTCCCGGTCAAATCCTGCATCCACAATGTTGGCCACGGAGCAATCTTCATCTACCAGCATCTCTAAAATAGCATCAAGCACTGCGTAATCGGGCAAGGTATCTGAATCTTTCTGATCCTCTCGTAGCTCCGCGCTTGGCGGCTTTTCGATGATATTTACCGGAATCGCAGCAGTTTTTGGCCCCAACATCCAATCTCGGTGATTAGAATTTCGCCAACGGCAGCTCTCAAAAACTCTCATTTTGTAAAGATCCTTGATCGGGTTATACCCACCCGCCATATCGCCATATATCGTAGCGTATCCCACTGCCAACTCAGACTTATTCCCGGTGGTAAGCACCATTTCCCCAAATTTATTGGATAATGACATCAAAAAAAGCCCACGCAATCGTGACTGAATATTCTCCTCAGTGATATCGCGTTCAGTTTCTTCAAAAAATGGCTCCATGGTTTTAGTAACTGCTGCTCGGCTCTCGTCGATGGAAATCGTTTCCAGCTTAACGCCCAAATTCACAGCCAACTCCCTAGCATCATTCAGGCTCGACTGGGCGGTATACTCCGAAGGCATCATCACACAACGCACGTTTTTTGGACCCAATGCATCAACCGCAATGG
>DLZA01000045.1:1295-1784 GCA_003447515.1 Paracoccaceae bacterium | reverse complement strand
CCCGTCTTAGCCATATAATCAGTCAGACCCTGCGTCATGACGCGGTAATCTTGCTCCCACTCGTCAACATGAGCGATCTTTTCGCCCTCTACCGCTTCCCAGCCAGAATCGCCACGAACGAATTCTACGTGTGCAATAGCCTCGTCAAACAGCGGCATTTGCATCGCCAATCGACCACCACGATTCAGGACAAAAGAACCGCCGTCAAATACCTGGTCGTCCTGCCCACCAACCATATTTAAATACACAAGGGGCATATCATTTTCAACGACCCGCGCAACCATGGCAGATAATCGCCGATCAAACTTGTTTCGGTAATATGGTGAGCCGTTCGGGACCACCAATATCTCAGCACCAGACTCCGCCAAAGCTTCAGACACATCCTCATGCCAAGCGTCCTCACAAATCGGGGTACCAATGCGCACGCCATTGAGGTTATAAGGTCCAGCCAACGGTCCGCTATCGAACAGACGCTCCTCATCAAATACT
>DLZA01000045.1:0-917 GCA_003447515.1 Paracoccaceae bacterium | reverse complement strand
TAAAATAAAATAAGCATTAAAAAGATTATCTCCCTCCAACAACGGCGCACCAATCCCAATCGCTGGCCCGTTGTCACATTGCTTTGCCAGTTTTTCGACATGTGCCATGGCATCGCATGTAAAAGCCGGGCGCAGCACCAAATCCTGTGCTTGGTAGCCTGTGACGAACATCTCTGGAAATAGCACCATGTCCGCACCCACGCGTGCGGCCTCTGCATGGGCCTCGACAGCCTTCGCAATGTTGCCCGCAAAGTCACCTACAGTGGGGTTCAGCTGCGCAAGCGTTAGCTTCAATGTATCAGTCATGGTCGCACCTCTAAGTGTCTTTGCCTTCTTAAATCTAAATGGCCCTTAAAGTACAATACGCAAGAATCCTTGTCTTAAAAATTACAACGACTTACAATTGTCGAAAATGCCAATTAACCGAGGGAGCACGGCAAATGATGCCGTGGGGATAAATTGACCAGAACCGCTTCACTTTTACATGCCATGACTTCGGCCACTTTTTTGGCCTTGGTTCCTTTGACTACCTCTGCGCAAACTAGCGACCAAATTGTCACCAAACAATACGACACAGGTGGCATCTATGAAGGCAGTTTCAAAGACGGCAAACAGCACGGTACAGGAACCTACCGACTACCCAACGGCTACGAATACAAAGGCCAATGGGTTGAAGGCAAAATTCGCGGTAAAGGCATTGCGAAATACCCAAACGGATCGATCTACGAAGGCGAGTTCGTGGATTCTAAATCTGAAGGCCAAGGCAAAATTACGTATGCTGACGGAACAACATACTCAGGATCTTGGGCAAAAGGTAAGATCGATGGAAAGGGTGTGGCAAAATTCGCCAATGGCGTGGTTTACGAAGGCACATTTTCCTCAGGCAAACGCAACGGCAAGGGCGTGATGACCTCGCC
>DLZA01000055.1:10917-16482 GCA_003447515.1 Paracoccaceae bacterium | reverse complement strand
GAGATGCGTTTGATATAAAAATAAGTCTCAAGCCTCACGCTGTGAGTGGGTTTTAATATTTTTTTGAGTTTATAACCGCTTGCCTTTTTTGCGGGATTATCCCTCAGTTGTTCTCACGTTTTTCAACAATTACTAAGATTTCTTAGGGAGCAGTCTGTTAATTTCTGAACGGCAGACAAGTTTTGGCTAATTTGGGAAATTTGACAGCTGTAAATTATTTAAGCTTTGCATGTGACGGGGCTAGTCTTTGGTTTTGAGTGTAAGTCTATAAGTGGATTTATTCAAAGGATAATAGGCTTCGACCGCCACAGTTGCGATAATGCTTGCGGTTGAGCCGTCAGGAGAGGGGATGTTCTGGCCGCCTTTTGTTGTGATGACTTTGGCGCGGCCTCGTGGGAGTTCAGCCGCAACGCGAGTTGTGTCAACTGCATCTGGATCTTGGACGCCGACTGTGACTTCAACGACCATTTGTGTGTGGTCAAGTCCCAGTTCAGTGAACAGTGTCAAGGAAGAGTGGCGGATAGCGTCGTTAACGGCGCGGATGGCTGCTTTTGTGTAATCGAGGCCATACAGGTCCGTTCCTATGCCTGTTTCAAGGATGATGCGGTGATTCATTAGGCGAGCTCCATGTCAAAGGATACTATTATTGCAGCATTGGCAATGACGGTAAAATCGTCACTGTTTGGCTTGCTAATATTGAGGCCACCCGCAGAGGCGGTTACGGTGATTTGACCGTAGGGAAACATGTTTTTAAGTGCGTCTGTGTCTACTTTTTCAGGTGCTGCGACAGCCACATCTACATCCACGACCATTGCTTCTTTTGGGAAGCCAAAAGCAGTGGCGACAGTGAGCGAGTTGCGCCATAGAGCATTCTCGATTGCGCGGCGCGCGGCAGCGGTATAGTCCATGCGGCGCAGGGATGTGCCGTGGCCAACTTCAAGAGCGACGCGAGTTTTGGTCATTATTTGTCCTTTTATCATTGTTGCTCCGTGGTAACCTTAGTGCTCTTTGGTGTGCAAGGTCTGACTACCAATTGTTTTCAAGCCTAGATTGCCTTAGGTTCCTGTTGTGGTGTTTTGTGGAGTTGCTGTGGCCTTAAGCGCAAACGAACAATTTCGATATTGGGGCATCGGTGCGGTGGTGTTCCTACTATTTGTTTGGATGATGGGCGATGTATTGTTGCCTTTCATTACGGGCATGGCGATTGCTTATTTTCTTGACCCTGTGGCTGATCGATTGGAGGCGGTAGGTCTGTCACGCAGTCTGGCGACTGCCGTAATCACTCTTGTTGCGATGGTAACTATTTTCATAATATTGCTTGTTTTAATCCCAGTTTTGCTGCGTGAAACGGCAGAATTAATCTCCGTGTTGCCAAAGTATGTTGAGCAATTTCGGATGCTCATCAGTGGGCGCTTCCCGGAAGCGCTTCAAGAAGGTTCGGCTGCTTGGCAGGGTCTAACCTCTGTTATTGAGTTTCTTCGATCTAAAGGAGGGAACTTAGCAAATGCATTGCTTATGTCTGCTTTAACCATTTTGGATGTAATGATTTTTTTAGTTGTGGCACCTGTTGTGGCATTCTACTTATTGCTGGATTGGGATCGTTTAATCGCCGTAATCGATGGCTGGATCCCTCGTGACCATCTTGGCACGGTGCGCAATTTAGCGCAGCAAGTGGACAGGGTATTGGCAGGATTTGTGCGGGGGCAGATGGCAGTCTGTGGCATCCTTGGTGCATTTTATGCGGTAGCTTTGATGCTGGTTGGTTTGCAGTTTGGCGTTGTGGTTGGGCTAATTGCAGGATTCTTAACGTTCATTCCTTATGTGGGGTCGATCATTGGGGGCGTGCTGTCTTTCGGCTTGGCTCTTTTCCAGTTTTGGGATGATCAGATATGGATCAGTGCAGTTGTAATTATCTTTGCGATAGGACAACTGCTGGAAGGTAATTTCCTGACGCCGAAGCTGGTGGGGCTGTCTGTTGGTTTGCATCCCGTTTGGCTCATGTTTGCGCTGTCGGCATTTGGTAGCTTCTTTGGTTTTACGGGAATGCTCATCGCTGTTCCTGTGGCTGCAATGTTAGGGGTTTTTTTTAGGTTTGGTCTGGACCAGTACGTTAATGGTGAACTTTACGCGGGTAAAGGAAGCGAGAGAGACATAGCCGATGGCTGAACAATTAGTGTTTGATCTACCGATTAATACTGCGTTCGGACGAGATAATTTTTTCGCTTCTAACGCAAACATAGGCGCGGTTGGGACGATTGAAAACTGGGCTGAATGGCCGCTAGGAAAGCTAATTTTGGTGGGTCCTGAAGGTGCTGGAAAATCCCACTTGGCGCACATTTGGGCTGATATGGCAGATGCTGTTGTGGTTGAAGCTGCTGATGATTGGCGTACTGGTGACATGGTGGGCGCCGTTTGTGTCGAAAATGTTCATACAATCTCTGGGGACAGCGCAAACGAAGAGAAACTATTTCATTTGCATAATATGCAGGCGCAAAAATGCGCTGCACTGTTGATGACTGGAACAGGTGTGCCGAACGGTTGGGGCATTGGCCTGCCGGATCTAGCAAGTCGCTTGCAGGGCAGCTTGTTGGTGCAATTAGGCGCGCCAGATGATACATTGTTGGCGGCGGTGCTGCTAAAGCAATGTGCGGATCGTCAGTTGCAATTGGAACCGGGGGTAGTGGATTATATCCTGCGCCGGGCAGAACGATCTTTTGTAAGTATGCGGGATTTGGTGGTGTTGCTCGATAGGCAGTCATTGCAACGTAAGCGACCTGTGGGTCAAGGAATGGTGCGTGAAGTGTTGGCGCAAATGGAGAATTTGAAATGAAGGATGGCGTTACGCAAACACCATCGGTGCAGCCTGATTTTTTACACAATCCAGTGCCTAAACCTGTTGTACTGCCTGATCTGGATATCACCAGCCCACAACGGTTTTTCAATCGTGAAATTAGTTGGTTAAAGTTTAACACCCGTGTTTTGGAAGAGGCGCAAAATCCCAGGCTGCCGCTGTTGGAACGAGTGAAAATGTTATCAATTTCCGGTGCAAATCTTGATGAATTTTACACTGTGCGCGTGGCAGGTCTACGAGAGATGGTGCGAAATAAAATTGTACGCCTTGCGCTGGATGGCAAAAGCCCGCAGCAGCAGTTGGATGCAATTGATGTGGATGCGCGTGCCCTTATGCAGACACAGCAGGATGTTTGGAGTCACCTGCGCGAGCAAATGAAGCAAAGGGGCATTGATATTGTGCAGCGTGATGAGCTGACTTGCCAGGACCGCAGTCATTTGAAACAGGTGTTTGTGGAACAAATCTTTCCCGTTTTGACACCATTGGCTATCGATCCTGCGCACCCATTTCCGTTTATTCCAAACACGGGCCTGACGCTAGCCTTAGAACTGCGACGCAAGTCGGACAAACGGGTTTTAAAGTCTCTGTTACCAATTCCAGCGCAGGTCCAACGATTTGTGAAATTGTCAGATGGGCTGTCTGGGAAGCAGCGCTTACTCATGCTTGAAGACGTATTGCTGGAATTCTTAGACCAGTTGTTCCCGGGTTATGCAGTCGAAGGACATTGCTTATTCCGTCTGCTGCGAGATAGCGATTTGGAACTTGAGGATGAGGCTGAGGATTTGGTGCGGGAGTTTGAAACTGCTTTAAAACGCCGTCGGCGTGGGGAGGTAATTCGGATGACTCTGTCAAAGGGCGCGCCAAAGGAGCTGACGAATGTGATCCTTGCTTCGCTTGGGTTGCGCATGTCTGATGTAATTGAGGTGGACGGTTTGCTTGGTGTGTCCGATTTGCAGGTTTTGATCTTAGATAATCGACGTGACCTACAATGGCAGCGATTTAAGCCGCGTGTACCGGAGCGAGTGCAAGATTTTGACAGCGATATCTTCGCGGCAATTGGCCAGAAAGACATGTTGCTGCACCACCCATACGAGACCTTTGATATTGTAGTAGAATTTCTAAATCAAGCGGCGAGGGACCCGAATGTGGTCGCGATTAAGCAGACGTTGTATCGGACGTCAAATGAAAGCCCGATCGTCGAAGCGCTTTGTGAAGCGGCTGAAAATGGTAAGTCCGTCACTGCATTAGTGGAATTGAAAGCACGGTTTGATGAGGCTGCCAATATTCGCCAATCGCGGCGCTTGGAACGGGCCGGGGCGCACGTTGTGTATGGCTTTCTTGATCTCAAAACGCACGCCAAACTGTCGACTGTAGTGCGACGAGAAGGTGAGACCTTACGCACATATACCCATTTTGGTACAGGCAACTATCATCCCATAACGGCACAATTTTACACGGATTTATCGTTTTTTACTTGCGACTCTAGCCTTGGGCGCGATGCAACCAAGGTGTTCAATTTTATTTCGGGCTATGTGACGCCCAAGGGGTTAAATAAACTGTCCGTTTCGCCGTTGTTTTTAAAACGTGACTTACTGGCGATGATCCAAAGTGAAATTGATGCTGTGGCAGGTGAAAAAATTGGGATGATCTGGGCTAAGGTGAATGCACTGATCGATGGGGATGTTATTGATGCGCTTTATCAAGCGTCTCAGGCTGGTGTGCAAATTGATTTAGTAGTTCGTGGGATCTGTGGGTTGCGGCCTGGTATCAAGGGTCTTTCGGATAATATTCGCGTGAAATCTGTTGTTGGGCGGTTTTTGGAGCATTCGCGTATTTTGTGCTTCGGCAATGGGTACGGATTACCCAGCAAAAGGGCAAAAGTGTTTATGTCTTCGGCAGATTGGATGGGACGCAACCTGAAGCGGCGGGTGGAATCACTGGTTCCCATCACCAATGAGACGGTGCATGCTCAGATCATGAGCCAGATTATGGCAGCAAATCTGGCAGATCAGGTAAACTCTTGGGTGTTGCAATCGGATGGGTCTTATGTACGTGATCTGGACCCAAGCAATGGGGCGAAATTTAACTGTCACAAGTTTTTTATGGAGAACCCATCTCTGTCAGGTCGCGGATCGGTTGGAGCGAGGGATGTTCCAAAACTGGCTCACAGTAATGGGAATTAACCCAGGTGCAGATAAAAACAAAATTTGAGAAATTAGAGCGCGTTGGAGTGATTGATGTGGGGTCTAATTCCGTGCGTTTAGTGGTGTTCGATGGTGCAGCGCGCTCACCTGCTTATTTTTTTAATGAAAAGGTTCTTTGTGGTCTTGGGAAAGGTATTTCGGAAGCTGGTGTGTTACATCCCGTTGGGCGCAAACGTGCATTAAGCGCGATGAAACGGTTCGCCGCGTTGGCGACAAGTTTCGACGTGCAATCGCTGGAGGCTGTGGCAACGGCTGCGGTGCGTGATGCAACTGATGGGCTTGCATTTTGTGCCGAAGTTAAGGTGAAAACAGGGATTAAAATTCGCATAATCTCGGGACTAGAGGAAGCGCGATATTCGGCTCAAGGCGTGTTGTTGGGACGGCCGGAGGCCACTGGGTTAGTTAGTGATCTTGGTGGTGCGTCGATGGAATTGGCTACAATTGAAGGTGGTGCGGTTGGCACATGTTTGTCTTCGCCTTTGGCGCCGCTACGATTAATGGATATGGAGA
>DLZA01000055.1:0-10526 GCA_003447515.1 Paracoccaceae bacterium | reverse complement strand
ACACAAAACGCTTCACTTGGTGGGTGGTTCTTACCGTGCCATTGCCAGCATCGACATGGCACGACGGTCGTATCCGTTACAAGTGCTGCATGAATATACATTGAGCGTGGATGAATTAATCCAAACGCTGGATTGGATTGATGGTACCAATGATGGGGATTTATCAGCTATTTCCAGTTCGAGTGCTGCACGGTTGAGACTAGTCCCAATGGCGGCGCGGGTGCTGCGTCAGTTAGTGGTAACTTTTGCGCCAAAAGTGATTTCTTTTTCTGGCTATGGATTGCGTGAGGGAATGCTTTACGAGCAAATGCCGCGTGAGTTACGCGTACGGGATCCATTGATTGAGGCTTGCCGTTTTATGGAGCGTTCTTTGTCGCGGTTTGTTGGGTTTGGGGAGCACTTGGCGGCGTGGGTCGCTCCGTTAGTGCCAGATGATCCGAGGTTAACGAGATTAGTTTTAGCGGCAAGCTTGCTTCATGATGTAAGTTGGAGATCGGATCCCAGTTCGCGGGCAGAAGAGTGTTTTGACAATGCAATGCGGGGCAATCTTGGCGGGCTGCATCATCGAGCGCGCGTGATGCTTGCCATGGCTTTATTGCACCGTTATCGTAAGAATGGAAAATTAGAAAAGTACAATAAACTTAAGCTTCTTCTGAATCAAAATGACAAAAATATTGCAAAAGTGATAGGACGTGCGATGCGGCTTGGAGCATCGTTGGCTGCGGGTAATGCCGATGTATTGCACAAGACAAGCCTGCATCGAAGTGCAAAATGTTTGGAGCTGCGGCTGGATTCATCGGTGGCGAACTATGGTGGAGAGGCCGTAGAGATGCGCCTTTGCGAATTGGCGGCTTGCTTAGGTTGCAAGGGAACCGTGACGGTCCAATAATCTTTGATTGTGCTCTGCCGCCTATTTTGCGTAGTTGGTTGTCGAATTTCCAATGAAATTTTTCGAGATTATTTTCAAGATTTTTATTCAAAGTGATAAAATGAATCATATTGATTTGGTGCGCTATTTGAAAATTTAGTTATGATGATAATCTTTTACAAGAAACCGTTTGAAGATGTCTTTCGTATCCAGGCAGGTGACGGGTTTCCTCATATACTTGTATGGTTTTTTGATTTTGAATAAACCAACGATATTGGCTGTAATTGCGTTTTAACTGGCGGCAAATTAGATACAATGCGGAACGTTTTTCTTGTGCCTGCTTACGGCATAGTTTGGTCGTGGTGTCTGCGTTTATACTGCAAGCTGAGAGGTGCATTCGATCGGTTGAAAATGTTCGCCTTTAAGCTTTAGAGCGCGCTGTCGTGATAGCAGACGTAATCTTTGGCAATGCTTTGAGTCGTGGTTCTACTTCGTGTTGCACAGCCTATGGCTTTAGCCTAGAGGTTTGTCGACACAGAATTGGAGCAAACCCCATGCGCATGTCTCGTTATTTCCTGCCTGTTTTGAAAGAAGACCCGGCAGAAGCATCGATCGTAAGTCACCGTTACATGCTACGGGCTGGCATGATTAAGCAGGCGTCCGCTGGGATCTATTCTTGGTTGCCGATGGGGTTCAAGGTACTCCGCAAGATCGAAGACATCGTGCATGAAGAACAAGCCAAAGCAGGACATCTGCGAATGTTGATGCCAACCATTCAATCTGCAGATTTGTGGCGAGAGTCTGGTCGTTATGATGATTATGGCGAGGAAATGTTGCGGATCAAGGACCGACATGATCGCGATCTGTTGTTCACGCCAACTGCAGAGGAATTGATCACTGACATATTTCGAAGCCATGTAACGTCATACAAAGATGTACCACTGACCATATATCAGATCCAGTGGAAGTTCCGCGATGAGCGTCGCCCACGTTTTGGCGTAATGCGTGGGCGTGAGTTTTACATGAAAGATGGGTACAATTTCGACCTGACCAAGGAGGATGCAATGCATGCTTATAATCGCCATTTGGTGAGCTACCTGCGTACCTTTGAGCGGATGGGCTTGCAGGCCATTCCAATGCGTGCTGACTCAGGCCCTATCGGTGGTGATGATACGCATGAGTTTTTGGTGCTTGCTGAGACTGGCGAGTCTGAGGTGTTTTATGACAGTGCGGTGACGGATCTGACATTTGGTGACAGGGATATTGATTTTGATGACAAGGCTCAGTGTCAGGCGATTATGGAAGAGTTTACGACAAGATACGCCCGAACGGATGAAACCCACGAAGAGGCTCTTTTTAACGAGCTTCCAGAGAAACGGAGAAAATCTGCGCGAGGAATCGAAGTTGGTCAAATTTTTTATTTTGGAACGAAATATTCGAATTCGATGAATGCAACTGTGCAGGGGCCTGATGGTAAGCCTATGGCAGTTCATATGGGGTCCCACGGTATTGGAGTATCCCGTCTGTTAGGTGCTATTATTGAAGCAAGTCATGACGACAAAGGTATAATTTGGCCTGAAGGCGTTACGCCGTATCATGTGGGCATTGTAAACCTGAAACAGGGTGATGAGGAGGCTGATGGCGCGTGTGAGTCACTTTACAAACAATTTATGGCTGCCGGTTTGGACCCGCTTTATGATGATCGTAATGAGCGGGCGGGCGGTAAGTTTGCGACAATGGATTTGATTGGATTACCTTGGCGCATTACTGTAGGCCCAAGAGGTTTGAAAAGCGGCGTGGTTGAGCTCACCTCGCGCAAGACTGGTGACAGTAAAGAGATGACACCGGAAGAGGCAGTTGTACGTGTGAAAGAAATTTACATGAGCCTATGAAATGCCAACATTTGCAGGCAACCCATGTGTCAAATGATCAACCTAGGCGATGTAACATTGGTGCTGGTTCAGGCGTAGTAGATTTCTAAAATTTTGCAGCGGCTCAATGGTTTTGGGGTAAATTTCGCCCTGCAGGATAAGTTTTTGTCACGCTGGTGCAAGCTATCGGGTAGACCTTAGGAGCATCGATGGCGCTCATGGCCAGCAATGTTGTCCATCAGGCGCTGTAGGTGGATATGGCTCGCATCGCTGTTAAATTGAACCAACAGGAAGGCGACATGGTTTTATGCGAGGGTGATGGCGCTTCTAAATGCTTGTGCCATGAAGTGTGTTATGAGGACAACAATATTGCTGCGCATGTTTTGAGGCGTATCGCCTTACTATGCGTATTCCATTTGACAGATTAGTATTTGTCATTAGTGAAAATATGGAAGTATTAGGATTGGCCTCTGGTCTGTCGGCGCTGTTCTGGCGTAAATACCTCTAGTGAAGAAAGTAGAGCTATGAGCACGACTACCCCCTTTGCCCACTTTGAGTGGATGATTGCATGGCGTTACTTGCGGGCCAAACGCCGTGAAGGTGGCGTATCGGTTATGACGTGGATTTCGCTGATAGGAATCATGCTTGCGGTTTTTGCGTTGATCGCAACGCTGGCCGTGCGCACAGGTTTTCGGGTGGAGTTTACTAATACAATTCTGGGTGCAAATGCGCATGCGACTGTCTACGTCTCGCCTCATTTAAATGAACAAGGGCAAGCCGTTGATACCTTCAATAATTTTGACAAAGTTGCCGAAAGTTTGCGCATCGTTCCTGGTGTGGAACGGGCTGCACCAATTGTGAATAGGCAGCTGATGGCATCAGCTAACGGGCGTAATTCGGGCGTGCAAGTTTTTGGGCAGCGGTACGAAGATGTGCTGGGTATTCCGTTACTAGTGAAGCCTGAAACGCAATTGGGTAACCTTAAAAATTTCAACAAAGGTGTAGCGATTGGCGTGGGCGTGGCGCGTGAATTGAATCTAACACTGGGGGATAAAATTACGCTGATTTCGCCCAACGGTGTAAAAACGGCATTTGGAACAAGCCCGCGGGTTGGGTCTTACGAGGTAATCTATATTTTTGGTGTGGGGCGCTGGGATATTGATAAGACACGAGTGTATATGCCGCTAACCGAGGCTCAGACGTTCTTTAACCGTGATGGTGTTGTGGATGAATTTGAGGTAATGATAAGCGATCCGGATAAGGTAGACGAATTAGCAGGTGTACTGGCACTAGTGACAGGTCCCAACTCACTCGTATGGACTTGGAAAGATGCTTCAGGTGGATTTTTGCGTGCGTTGGAGATGGAGGATAATATCATGTTTATCATTTTATCCATTCTTGTGCTTATAGCATCCATGAATATTGTGTCAGGTCTGATTATGCTGGTGAAAAATAAAGGGCGCGATGTGGGGATTTTACGCACTATGGGCCTGACACAAGGATCGATCTTGCGCGTTTTCTTTATTTGTGGCGCTTCCATCGGACTAGTCGGCACAGCGCTTGGCGTAATTCTTGGCTGTTTATTTGCGATTTATATTGATCCAATCTTTGGCTTTGTGAACACGATTGCGGGTGGCGGCGTTTGGGATCCGTCTACACGTCTGTTGTCACATCTGCCTGCAAAACTGGAATTTGGCGACGTGATGAGCGCAGTTTCTCTGTCGCTTGGGCTATCTTTTGGCATCACTTATTTTCCAGCACGTCGAGCTGCACGGATGAATCCAGTAGAGGCTCTTAGATATGAGTGATGCGTTGAAGCTGCGTGGAATTACCAAGGCCTATAACCTTGGCATGCCCACCGAAATTCCGGTGCTGAACGGTGTAGACTTAACGCTGATTAGTGGTGAAGTTGTCGCGTTGGTTGCGCCCTCTGGTGCTGGCAAATCAACGTTACTGCATGTTGCGGGCCTACTTGATACGCCTGACGAAGGGTTGGTCGAAATTGGTGGGCAGGCGGTTGGTAACGGGGATCGTGCACGTACGCGATTGAGACGGCAAGATGTTGGGTTTGTGTATCAATTCCACCATCTACTACAAGAATTTACGGCACTAGAAAACGTGGTTCTGCCCCAACTAGTAAATGGGGTCTCGGCTAAAGAGGCGAGGATTCATGCCTTGCAATTAATGAATAAGGTCGGTTTGGAAAACCGTGTTGGACATCGCCCTGCAGAACTGTCTGGTGGCGAACAACAACGAGTTGCATTTTGCCGAGCGCTTGCAAATAAACCAAAAATTTTGCTAGCTGATGAGCCAACTGGGAACCTAGATCCAGGCACGTCTGATACGGTTTTTGCAGCACTTATTGATTTAGTACGGTCGTCAGGTATGTCGGCTTTGATTGCGACGCATAACCTAGAGCTGGCAGCGCGGATGGATCGGCTGGTTTCACTTGATGCTGGTGTGTTGTCGACGTCCTAAGGAGGGCTCCTACTATGTTTCGTTGAATGCTACGCTGCGTCGCTTTTCTATTTGCACTCGCCATTCCCAAGCGACAGGCGTAGGCAGCTCAGATGAGAGACGAAGTTGTGAAAATTCTCGACACGCACAGACTACCTGTTTGGCGGCGTCCTTGGGTGTTGCTGGGTGTTATGGCGTTTGTAATGCCATTGGCATTTTCCACGTGGTTCGCGCTATTGAACAACTTTGTGATTGAGGTGGCAGATTTTGATGGCAGTGATGTTGGCTGGTTGCATTCCATCAGAGAGATTCCTGGCTTTTTGGCCGTCGGTGTGATTTACGTTCTGTGGTACGTGCGTGAGCAGGCATTGGCGGTTGGATCATTGCTTTTGCTAGGTGTGACGGTAGCAATAACAGCCTGGTTTCCAACTATGGCAGGGCTGCTGATCACAACACTGATTGGCTCAATCGGCTTTCACTATTACGAAACTGTGAAAATGTCACTTGAATTACAGTGGATTAGCAAGGAGCGCGCGCCCCAAGTCCTTGGGTATTATGTGGCTGTTGGGTCGGGAGCAAGTCTGTTTTCTTATGCTGGTATCATGTTGGCGTGGAATGCCTTAGGCTGGGACTTTAATACGATTTACATGGCTGGTGGTGGCTTGGCTCTATTGCTAACTCTATTCTGTTGGCTCGCCTACCCAACCTTTGAATCACCAGTCAAGCAGCACACTAAAATGGTGTTTCGCGCCCGCTATTGGCTGTACTACAGCTTGCAAGCCGCCTCTGGTGCTCGGCGGCAAATTTTTATGGTTTTTGCAGCCTTTATGATGGTTGAGAGGTTCGGGTTTGAAGTGCACGAAGTTACCGCGCTGTTCCTAATCAACTACTTGGCAAATATGATTTTTGCGCCGTTGATGGGCGGTTTTGTTGCTCGCGTTGGCGAGCGTAAAGCTTTGGCGTTTGAATACACGGGTCTGATCATTGTGTTCTGTGCCTACGGTGGCATTTATACCTTTGGCTGGGGCGTGATGATCGCGTCCGTTCTTTATATTATTGACCATTTATTTTTTGCTCTGGCTTTTGCACAAAAGACTTATTTCCAGAAAATTGCGGACCCTGCGGATATTGCGCCTACGGCGGCGGTTGCGTTTACGATAAACCACATTGGCGCAGTTATGTTGCCACCTGTGCTTGGATGTTTATGGTTGGTATCGCCTGCCGTTGTTTTCGCATTTGCAGCCGGCGTGGCGTTTATTTCATTAGTGCTGGCTCTGTTTATTCCGCGCCATCCTGTTCCAGGATACGAGACCATTTTTACCCGTGGACTCATAGTGAAGCCGGTCGAATAAATGGTAGGATTGGATAATAAGGCGCGGTTCTTAACGGGATCAACAATGCGCCATGTTGTGGTTATGACACTGACGGGCTCAATCGGACTAGTTTTCATGTTTTTGGTGGATGTGACGACTCTGTTCTGGGTCAGTCGTCTGGGAGATGAAGGCCTGATGGCCGCGCTTGGTTTTGGTTGGACCATACAGTTTTTCACCATTTCGAGTGGTATAGGACTGATGATTGCCAGCATGGCATTGGTTTCGAAATCGATTGGGCAGGATAAGCTGGAATTGGCGCGGCGGCAGACGACGTCGGCTGCGCTTTATACCTTTGTGTTCCAATTGTTCACGGCCGCATTGGTGATTATCTATCGCCGTGAAATTTTGGCATTTGCAGGAGCTGAGGGACAAACTTTAGAAGATGCTGCCTTGTTCCTTCTAATTTCTGTTCCAAGTTTACCGTTTATGGCAATTGGCATGGTGGGATCAGCAGTACTACGATCCATTGGTGATGCGGTCCGATCCATGTCCGTGACCATGTCTGCTGGCCTCGTTGCTATGCTAGTGGATCCGTTGTTTATTCTTGGCTTTGGTTGGGGATTTGAAGGGGCTGCTTGGGGAATCGTAGTCTCGCGGACAGTTTCTGCGTTCTTGTCGATTTGGTTCGTAGTGCGGGTGCATAATATGGTTGGGCCGGTGTCACGAGAGGTGCTACACAGCCTTTTCAAACCCTTTTTGGCCATTGCTATCCCCGCGGTCATGACTCAGCTCTCGACCCCGTTTGGAAACTACGTTTTGACCAAAGTGATTAGCGCTTATGGTGATGCTGCAGTGGCTGGTTGGGCCGTTGCTAGCCGTATCGCTGTGCTGGCGTTTGGGGGAATTTTTTCTTTGTCGGGGGCTATTGGTGGTATCATTGGGCAGAATTTTGGCGCGCAACAAATGGACCGCGTGAAGCAAATATATAAAGATGCATTGGTATTCTGTGTGATTTACACATCCTTGTCCTGGGGAATTTTAGCATTGTTTCGTGAGCCGGTGGTGACCCTGTTTGGGTTAGATGGGCTATCGCGCGAGGTGTTACTCGCATTTATGTTATTTGGTGCGGGTGGCTATATGTTTGCCGGAGCACTGTTTGTGTCTAATACAGCCTTCAATAATTTGGGCAAGCCGATCTATTCAACTTTTTGCAATTGGTTCCGTGATGGTATTTTAATCTTTCCATGTTGCGTGATGATGGGCTGGTGGTTAGCTGGGCCGGGTGTTGTTTATGGGCAGGCTTTGTCGGCAGTTTTGGCTGGAACAGCAGCAATGATTTGGGCTTGGCGGTTTGTCGATCGATTGGCTACGCGATAACTTGTTTTGCGCCCTTTTGCAGGATAGAGATAAACGAATAACTTCAAAAGGAGATTGGCAAATGTTGAAGGGTTTAGGTGGGCTTGGCGATATGGCTAAGATGATGAAGCAGGCTCAGGAAATGCAAGGCAAGATGGCTGATGCGCAGGCAAAATTAGAAGAATTAATCACCACGGGTGAAGCGGGTGCAGGCATGGTAACTGTGACTGTGACAGCCAAGGGTGATGTGAAAGGTATTCAGATTGATCCCGCCTTATTCGTTCCTTCTGACAAAGAAGTTGTAGAAGATCTGATTGTGGCTGCGATCAAAGATGGGCAGGCGAAAGCGGCCCAAATGCAGCGAGAAGAAATGGGTAAGATCACAGAAGGGTTAAACCTGCCTGAAGGGATGAAGCTGCCGTTTTGAGCAGTAACAATCAAGAGATTGACGCACTGATCACGTTGCTGGCGAAATTGCCTGGTATGGGGCCACGCTCTGCTCGCCGCGCGGTTCTCCACATGATTAAAAAACGGGCGTTACTGTTGACGCCGCTTGCAGACGCAATGTTTGCGGTCGCTGCGACAGCCCAGGAATGTTTGATTTGTGGCAATATTGGGACGCGGGATCGATGCGATGTCTGCGAAGATCAACGGCGTAGTAATGGGCAAATTTGCGTGGTTGAAGACGTCTCTGATTTATGGGCCATGGAGCGCACAAAAGTCTTTAAGGGTCGATACCATGTTCTGGGTGGATCGCTTTCCGCGCTTGATGGTGTAGGGCCAGAGGAATTACGCATTCCGTCGTTGATTTCCCGAGTATTAGCGGAGGAGGTGTCCGAAGTGATTCTCGCTCTGAACGCTACTGTGGATGGGCAAACCACAGCGTATTATATTGCAGATCAGTTGGAAGATGCCGGTGTTGTGCTGACATCGTTGGCGCAGGGAGTGCCGATTGGTGGCGAATTGGATTACTTGGATGATGGGACGATTTCGGCGGCACTTAACGCAAGAAAATCAGTCTAAATGCTGACTTTAAGGGCAGCGAGGCCATGAAAGTGGTAGGAGTTGGTATAGCTTGGCTGTTCGATAAGTCGCATGTTTGGGCAGCGCTTGAACAAAGTTTTTAACGCAATTTGCAATTCAAGCCGAGCGAGTGGGGCACCGAGACAGAAGTGGATGCCTTGACCAAAACTGAAATGTGTATTTCTGGTGCGTTCAGGTTGAAACGTTTCTGGGGCTAAAAAATTGGCTGGGTCGCGGTTGGCACTGGCGAGTAGACAAGCAACCGTGTCTCCACGTTTGAAGCGGTAGCCAAAGGCCTCAACATCTGATTTGGCATGCCGTTCAAAAAGGTGCAAGGGCGGGTCGTAGCGGAGGGTCTCCTCAATGCTTGTATCGGTCGGTTTGGTTCCAGTTTCCAAGAAGGTTTTAGTGGCGTTGGCTAATGCATGTACAGTAGCTTCGTGCCCTGCATTCAACAAAAGGATGCAGGTTGACGTTAGTTCAGGACCGCTAAGTTTTGTAGCAGAGACGGTGAGCAGGGCAGAGAGTAGGTCTTGTTGTGGCCGCTTCATCCGCTCAGTTTGTAGGTCGGTCAGGTAGGCGGCAAAATCAGCGCTAGCGCTTGCCGCAGTATCCTCGTCTGCGCTGGTGCGGCTGGCTTGATACATGGTGACCATTTTATGAGACCAATCAAGCAATAATGGCGCATCGGACTCCGGCGCGCCGATTAGACGAGCGATAATTGTGATGGGGATGGGCGTGCAAAACGCTGGTAGCAGGTCAGGCGTGTTGTCAAAGCAATCGATAAGGTTGTTAGCAAGGATTTCAATATCAGGTTTAAGGGACTTGATACGGGTTGAAGTGAAGGATCGCAGGACTGAATTACGCAGTTTTGTGTGGCGCGGCGGGTCTAGTTCCAACATGGAATGTTCCTCAATATTCATGAAGGGCTGGATTCGTGTGGGAATGGGTTCAACGAATTCAGAGGGGATTTCACGTCCCCAGTTTTTGTCGCGCAGAAAATGATTTACGGCAGCGTAGGAAGTTGCGCAGATGTGGGTGTAATCATCCCAATAAACGAGATCACCCAATGCGCGAGCACGCTCGTAAAATGAGTAAGGATTTTGCACGAATGCAGGGTCGGTTGGAAGCTGGGAAAGGGACTTCATTTGATGCGCCTGCTAAGTGCTGAGATGTTGATAATTGAATTTTTTTGACTAACTTAAGCGCTTTAGAGCGCTTAAGCTGGTGGTGTTTGTGATTTTGTGTCGTTTGTTTGACGCGGCTGTTGATCGTTACCTTGCGGCAGTAATCATGATTTCAACTTTGAAGCCAGGGGTTGCCAAATGTGCGGAGCCGGCAGCGCGCCCTGGTTCGTTACCTTGAGGTACCCATGCGTCCCAAACAGCGTTCATTTCTGCAAAGTTGGCCATGTCATCTAGCCAAATTTGCGCCATCAGTATTTTGGTTTTGTCAGACCCAGCTTCTGCGAGCAGAGTGTCGATTTGGTTTAGGATGCCCTCAGTTTGGGCAGTCACGCTCTGGCCTTCTGCCGCAACTTGGCCTGCGAGGTAGATGGTTTCGCCGTGTACAACCATTTGAGACATGCGGCCGTTGGAGTGGGAACGTTTGATATCAGCCATTTTGTGGCTCCTTTTT
>DLZA01000081.1 GCA_003447515.1 Paracoccaceae bacterium | reverse complement strand
CGCCATTGGCATCTTGATCTATCCGATCTGCTTTTGCAGTTAGAGTAAAACCCAGTTCTGGAATATTGCGATGCCCGTCGATTTCTTGCCTCAGTATCAGACTACGTTTACGCCGCGCTGCTTCACCTTCAATAAACCAATCCGCAATCCGCGCTAATCGCATTAACCAAATGCGTTGCATAGCAGGCCAGGGAACTTCCTCAGCAAGTACTTTTTCTGCAACAGATAAAAACGCATCGCTTGCATCATCCGGTAAGTTATCTGGCCATTTCTTTACAAATTGCTCCATCACCGAATGTAATGCAATTCCACGGATCATTGCATCAGGCTCCCGTCCCAACGGGTCAAGTTTTTTAAGCTGTAAAATTTTTGCTGCGTAAACAGCATAAGGGTCGCGTATAAGACGTTCAACTTGTGTCACAGATAATCGATTAATTCGAACATCTGCGGGTGGAACAGGAGCAGGGCGAACTGCTGCTTTGACTCGTTTTTGCGGGCGGTCCATTAAGCGCGCTAGATCAATCCAATGCTGACCACGGGTCTTTATCTTTTCTGCTGCTGCTTCACCTGGTGCCCCCATGCCATTTATTAAGTTTAAAATTCTAACTACCCAACGGGAGGCTATGGTCGGTGCATTACCATCCAGTATAGAACGACTCAGTATTAATTCCGCGGCACCGCACCCTTGTTGAAAGTCATGAGCTGAAAGTCCTATTATTCGTTCAGGTGGTGGAAGGCCAACTTGCGTGCGCATGGCCCGGTTAAGCCACGGATCAGGGTTTTCTACCCCTGGCCAGTTTGCGTCATTTAAGCCGCAAAGAATTACCACATCCGCACTTGCCATTCGGGCCTCAAGGGTTCCCCAAATTGCAATTTTAGGATGGGTGGCGCGCGCTTCGCGTACAGTTTCATCACCCATCACGGTTCGAAATAGCACTTGATAATCTTGGATAGATAGGATTCCTGCTGCCCCTTCTGCTTGTTTCAAATTATCAAAAATGACGCGTGCTTTAATACCTGTTTCTTGTTCCCAGAGTTTATGATTTCTGGCTTTAGATGGCCCGGCTGCCAGTGCTTCTGCCACAGTTAAATGTACACCTAGGAACGTATTTAGATCACCTTTTGTTATCTTTTCTAATGGTTTAAAACATTGTTCTACCCAATCCGCCCAAACACGTCGTGCAGGGTTTTTTTTGTCTTGATCCGCCCAGTCCTTAATTGCTTGGAAATCAACAAAAGACACACCGCCGCGCAACTTAGATTTTTCGTACTCCCGCGCAAATCGACGTGTCGATCCATCTTTTTTAACATCTTTTGGTCCACTGTCCGTTAATGGATGTTTCAGTAGGGCAATCAGGCTGAGTGGTGTTAAGCACTCTCCCATACAAGTTGAAATCATGCGCAAGAATATGCCGGGAGGCGTTAAGTGCAAAGGCCGCCCTGCGCTGTCATCTGGGAGAATACCCCATCTTTCTAAAGTTGCCGTAACACGTCGTGTCAGTGTCCGATCTGGTGTTATTAAAACTGCGGATTGATTTTGCTCCGCTGCTTTACGTAGCCGCAAGGCAAGTGCTAGCGCCTCTTCGTGTGGTGTATCTGCTTCAATCAATGAAACGCCCGCAATTGCGGCGTCCAAATCGTCTGCCATGCGTGGTCCATGATCCAGCCATTGGTCCGTAAAAGGTGCGGGCAGAAGCGCTAAGGATATTAAAGTATTTCGCGCAACATTAGCAGGTGCGTGTGAGGTCCAATCTATAATGTCATCAAGTGCGACACCAAGACTTGCACAAAAACCAGCTAGCGCTGATTGTGGGCTGTCTACAGCTACGTCGCTTGTCGTTAATGCACTCCAATTTTCTGGACTGAGCGTGCGATCTAACCCCGGTAAAACTACTGCTCCCTGTGGGGCCATAGCTATGGCCCGCATGAATAGTGCTGTTTGTCCACGGGAACCGGTGGAGCCAATAACAATGACAGGATGGGTTGGAGGTTCAACTATCCATTTTGCCTTGAATGCTAACGCCGCCGCACGTTGCCGATCTTGCAGATCTGTCGGATGATCCACCGTCCAATATTGTGCTAAAATATTCAAAAAATCGAGCGACCGTTGCCAATGCCCAGACTGATCATCTACTTTAATTTTCTTCAACTGGGATATGGAAACCCCTTCGCCTTGCATCTCATCTAAGACATCTGTGAGCGAACTTGCTAATTCATACTTCGCTGACTGTGGTGCAATACTAACATCAGCAGCTAAAAACTGCCCAACCAATTGGGCGAGAGTTAACTGACGTTGAAGTTTAGACACAGGCTCTGGCAATGTAATTGGCAAATCAGGATGGTTTGCGATATCTGTTATGAGTCGAATTTTCGGTAGTAAAACGGCCCCATACGAAGTTAGTGAATCTTTTAATTGTCGCATCATGCGCCGCGTATTCACAAATATCTCGACCCGTGCCATTGCTTCGGGCGGTTGCTCGCTCAGGCGCGCGCGCAAACCCTTTACAAACGTTTCAGAAAAATCGCACCCAACCGGTACGGCAAATATACGCGGTTGATCGCTCTGCTTAAACATCGGCTAAAACTTTCTCTGCAACCGCGATCCCTTCGGGTCGTCCGACGTCGACCCAGCGTCCATCGTGAGGCAAACCGAATGCACGTCCCCCTGCAATCATCTGATCCCAAATTATGTTTAATGAAAACGCCGCTTTTTGGATGTCTGCTAAAAGTTTTGTTTTGATAATCTGAGCACCACC
>DLZA01000264.1:2964-3621 GCA_003447515.1 Paracoccaceae bacterium | reverse complement strand
GACAGCATTTTCGGGTAGAGATTCCTCCTGGGATCGGCCTTGGCCCGTGAGAATGCGTAAAAGGCGGTTCGATAGATCGTCTAGATCATGCAGGCGTTCGCGAAGGTAAGGATCGGGGACGCGGGCCATGCGAGCGCGAGTGGCTGATTGTTCTTTTTCGACGGCTACCTCGGCGGCAAGGCCACTTTCAATTAATTCCTCCATTCTGGTACGCCAGCCCTTTGAGTTGGCAAACATACGGTAGGCCTCCATTACCTCTAACTGATCATTATTGCTTTCTTTTTTGGTGGCGGAGAGCATGTCGTTGACAGAGATACGCAGACTGTCCATTGCCTCCTTAAGTCGCCTTTTTTCATCTTCAGGGTCGTCAGCAACTGGGTTAGTAATAACGATTTTTGGATCGTGTAAAAGGACGTTACCGCGAGCAGCTCCCTCTTGTGCGGAGGCGCCATTAAACATGATTGGCCGTTGGTGGGGAGCGGTCATCGCTTCACCATCGCCTACAAATGCTCCAAGCTCTTTCATTTCAGCGATAACCATTGCAACTACTTCAAGGGCGTAGACATCGTCTTCTGAGTATTTGCGCTGCGCCTTCGATTGTATTACCAAAACACCGAGGACTTCGCCCAAACGTTGGATTGGTACGCCGAGAAACGA
>DLZA01000264.1:0-2582 GCA_003447515.1 Paracoccaceae bacterium | reverse complement strand
GCATTGTCGGCGTTCACGGGGGTTGCCTCTTTTGCGACCCGCCCGACCAAGCCTTCGCCATAGCGCATCCGTGTGACATGAACGGATTCCTTTTTAAGGCCTTCGGTCGCACAGAGTTCTAACGTCTGGCGGTCACGACGCAAATAGATTGAGCAGACTTCAACACCGACACCGAGTGCAACTAACTGCGTGATGTGGTCAAGCCGTTGTTGGCCGTCACCATCTTCTGCCAAGGTGTCGCGTAATCGTGTGAGCAGTTGTCGACTGTCTAAGCGTGTTTTTACCACGATTTTGCCTTATGCGTCTTTAAGTTCAAACTCATCATGCAGTGCGCGGACCACTAGTTCCATGTATTTCCTGTCTATTAGGACGGAAATTTTAATTTCGGACGTGGTGATAACCTGAATATTGGCGTTATGGGTGGCAAGGACTTGAAACATCTTCTTGGCTACGCCAGCTTGTGAGCGCATTCCATTCCCAACAATTGAGATTTTGGCCACGTTACTGTCAGTGATTAAATCGCGGTAGTTCAATTCACCTTCACTGGTGGCTTTTTGCATCGCAGCTTCGGCCATTGGGACGTGATCAACTGGGCAAGAAAAGGTCATGTCGGTGCGGCCATCTTCGGAGATATTTTGAACGATCATATCGACGTTTACGCCCGCATCAGCTAGCGGACCAAAAATGGCTGCAGCGACGCCGGGGCGGTCAGCAACGGAAACAAGTGTCATTTTTGCCTCATCGCGAGAGTAGGCGACCCCTTTGACTACGCGGATGTTTTCCATGATCTCTTCCTCTGAGCAAACGAGTGTGCCGTTTTTAACAGAAATATCTTCTTCAAAACTAGAAAGAACCCGCAAGCGCACGCGGTATGAGCGAGCGAGCTCCACAGATCGAGTTTGAAGCACTTTGGCACCAAGGGACGCAAGTTCAAGCATTTCTTCATATGAGATTCTGTCTAGTTTACGTGCGTTTGATACAATGCGCGGGTCAGTTGTGTATATTCCGTCCACGTCGGTATAGATGTCACAGCGTTCGGCATCAAGGGCGGCAGCTAAGGCCACAGCCGTGGTGTCTGACCCGCCACGTCCAAGAGTGGCGATTCTCCCATCTGCCATGACGCCTTGAAAGCCGGCTATAACGGCGACTTTGGCCCCTGCGCTGAAGGATGCATCTAGATTGTCAGATGGTATTGCATCGATACGGGCCGCTTCGTGGAGACCGGTGCACTTTAGGGGGACTTGCCAACCCTGCCAGCTACGCGCGGAAACCCCCATTGCCTGAAGGCGCATCGCCATAAGGCCGGCGGTAATATTTTCGCCCGACGATACAACAGCGTCGTATTCGGCTTTGTCGTAATTGTAGCCTTCCGAAGCGCTTTCCCTAACCCAACGGACCAACTCGTTGGTTTTACCGGACATAGCAGAAACGATGACTATAATTTCATAGCCGTTTTCAACTTCTTTACAGATTTTTTTGGCGACATTATTGATCTTATCGAGGTCGGCCACAGATGTACCGCCAAATTTCATGACCAAACGGGGCATTTTTCTTAATCCATAGACTTTAAATACACTCCGGATCGTCTTACGCTGGATGGCGGCCTGGGGGAAGGGGTTTTAATTTGTGCGTCGTTTAGTTCCCCATGGTAGAGGAGCGACTGGGATACCTTCCTCTATGAGTGCTTTCGCTTCTTCAGGTTTGGCTTTGCCGATAATGGAACGCTCAGGAGCTTCGCCGTCGTGGATTTTACGGGCTTCGTCAGCGAATTTCTCTCCCACATCTTCAGAGTTTTTTTCAATCAACCGACGCATTTCTGCGAGTGCCTGTTCGGCGGGCGATGCTGGTTTTGATAATGCACCAGCCACGGGTTTGTCAACGTTACGAGCTGGGTGCACGCGCGGTGCCATTACGGCCTTTTCCACGCCCAGCGCTCCACAAACGGAGCAAGTTATCATGCCCGCGGTTAGTAGCTTGTCAAAGGCTTCGGCAGATTGAAACCAACTGTCGAAGGTGTGGTTATGTTCACATTTAAGTGTGAAGCTGATCATCAGTAGTGAGCGCCATTTTTATGTCCGTTTGTGATTATCTAGGGCTGGTGTTTCGCCCCGACAAGCCCTCACTTGTCACAGAAGCGGTGACAGTGGCTTAACGGATGCTGCAGAGCCGTTTAAAATTAGGTGGATAGTATTTGGTTTAGCGAGCACGACGATCGCGACGTGCTGACATGGGCTGGAAAGCTACAGCATTGTGTGCCTCGCAGTAGGGTTTACCAGTCTGCACTGTGAGGCCGCAAAACCAAAATTCTTCTGTAGCTGGATCACCAATCGGCCATTTGCAGGTTTTTTCGGTTAGCTGCATTAGAGTCAATTTCTTTGCCTTCTTTTCAACCTCAGCTACTGTGGCTAGTGCCTCTGCGCTGATCTCAGAGTTGGACGGCTGGGGTGGTAGAGGTTGACCTGCGGTGATTATTGGCTTGCGGACTGGTAGGGAAACTGGCTTTTTTGCCATCTCCGCTGCTGGTGATGGCTTTACGTAAGGCCTGGACGCTGTTTTTGGTTGTGCTGGGTTCTTTGGAGCTG
>DLZA01000085.1 GCA_003447515.1 Paracoccaceae bacterium | reverse complement strand
TTTATTAAAACGCTTGGTTCTGATGCACTATGGTTTAATTCTTAGGTGCCTCCGCGGCCTCTTTTTGGCGGCGAAGAAGTTCACTACGGTACAATTGCATGAAATCTATGTTGTCAATATTGAGGGGTGGGAAGCCACCATCAGCGGTTGTGTTGCGTGCAATTTGACGTACAAATGGAAACATCATGCGTGGGCACTCAATCATTAGAAACGGGTGCAATTGATCATCAGGAACATTTTCGATGGTAAACAAACCTGCATAGTCAATTTCCAAAACAAACACAGGCTGATCACCTGATTTAGCGTTTACATTTAACTTCAATGCCACTTCATATCCTGTGTCATTTTTTTTATTTGCATCGAGGTTAACCTGAACGTTCACCTCTGGTTTCAAATTATTGCCAAGGTTTTTTTGAGCTGCAATGTTTTCAAAAGACATGTCACGGATGTATTGATTTACAATTTTCATTGCAGGTGCTGCTGTTTGCTGCGCCGTACCATTTGTTTCATCTGACATAAAATTTTTCCTCAGTAGATTTAACTCGTGGTAACAATTCTCGTGTGAAAGGACAACGTCAATCCCGTTTCGTCCAACCTGAATTACCGGGTTCTTTAGAATCTTCATCATCCAAAATGATGTAATCCGCATCCACGGCATCAGTATCTTTTGGCTGATTTTCAGAGTTGTTTGATTGCCCACGTCGTGTGAACACAACATTTGGGTTTTTAGTAAAATAAGAACTCAGCCATTCTATCACAACGCCGCGTATTGGTGGAGTGAGCAAGATAAAGCCTAAAAAATCAGTGAAGAACCCAGGTGTTAGTAATAAAACACCTGCAACTAAAATTAATGCACCATTAGCGATTGGTTTAATCGGGCTTCCGGAACCCTGCATTGCATTTTGTAGCTTTATTAGCTCGGCAATACCCTGCAATCGCAGCAGGTAAGTTCCGACTATCGCCGTTAAAATTACGGTTACCAGTGTTGGCCACATCCCAAGCCAACTTCCTACTTGAATAAAAAGTGCTATCTCGATGACTGGGACCAGGATAAAAATTAGTAAAAGAGGCATCTGAATTCACTTATACTTTGACGTCATTCGGTGGACTTCAACCACTGTCTGCTCTAGATAAGTGGCCAGAGTAGTTTTTTCTACCGCAGATATGAAAATAAGAAAGAAGTTTTATGAATTCTGCTATTATTCAATTGCTGGTTCTTGCTGGAATCGCCGTTTTTCTAGTGCTGCGATTGCGCAACGTTTTGGGAACTCGGGACGGATATGAACCAACAGTGGAGCGTGGCCGTGATCCAGCTTCAAAGCCGGTGCGCGACTTCGAAGTAATTGAAGGTGGTCCAGATCGTGACATCTCTGACAACGTCGATTTAGAAAGCCGTGCAGGTAAAGCTTTTGGGTCTATGAAACGGATAGAATCTGAATTTTCTGTATCTGGTTTTTTAGACGGTGCGCGCCAGGCTTATGAAATTATTCTGATGGCTTTTGAGGGAGATGATCTTGAAACTTTGAGGGGTTTCTTATCTGCCGACGTGTATGAAAGTTTTGAGACAGTGATCAAGAATCGCCAAGCACAGAACCTTACCGTTAAAGCAAATTTTATAGGTGTACGTGAAATAAAAATTACAGATGCAATGTTCGATTCTATTAACAACGAAGCAGAGATTACAATTAAGTTTGTTGGCGAGATTACATCTTGTGTGAACAATGTAGATGGTGAAGTAGTTGAAGGTGACCCAGATGTTATAAAACGGCAAAAAGACGTTTGGACTTTTGCTCGTATCATAGGTAATGAAAATCCAAATTGGGAACTGGTCGCTACGGGTGATTAAAATTGAAATAGGTAGCACATAACTTTTCATGTCTCAGCACTGTGTGGGCTAAACTGCCAAAACTAGGTAGTTTTGATGATGATAAAATCTGGGTTTATTTATAATTTATGGACGGGTGCTATTATATTTAAGCGAAGATTTTTGTTGTTTTTTGGGAGCAATTAATAATGGCTTCCGCATGATTATTTGTTTAAAAATTGTGTTTCAACATATATTTTTTGAAAGTTGAACCATGACCCGCAGTAAACGTTCGCTTACGGAAAATGAGCAAGAATTGTGGAACAAAGTTATCAAACAGGTGGAAACAATTGAAGCAATGCCACCTTTGATAATTGCGACTAAAATTAAACGAACTAAAGCAATTAAAACAGAAACACCTCTAGAAATTAAGCCCTTTAAGATTGGTACAAAGGTTAAAGTAAAACCAGCAATACATGCACCGTTAAGTTTAACATCTCGTCCTAGTCAAACCTCGCCCAATATGGATCGTCGCAGTTTCCAACGGTTATTGAAGGGCCAGCTTGAAATTGACGCAACACTTGATCTCCATGGATTTACGGCTGATCAGGCTCGAAGTCAGTTGCAAATTTTCATAAAAAATGCAAATCGCAGCGGTAATCGACTTCTTTTGATCATTACAGGTAAAGGTAACAAAGAAACCGTAGATGAGTTTGGTCGCGTACGATCAGGTATCCTTCGTTCGGGTGTTCCAGAGTGGCTGAAGCAATCAGATGCAGTGCTGCAAGTAACGCAAGCTCACGGCAAACACGGTGGTAGTGGGGCGTATTATGTCTACCTCAGGCGGAAGCGTTATTAGTTTTTAAATTCTGCCAAATACACGTCACGACAAATATGCTCCACGTTGCAATAATCAACATATATACCGCATACCAAGTCATCTGTTGTGGAAATGTTATGCCTGCATCAATGCCCCAGCCTGTGAGCGCAGGCCCAATAGCAGAGCCAATTACCATTAAAGAAGTTGCCAATGCTTTTATGGCACCAATAAAACGCGTGCCGTAAACTTCAGCCCAAAACGCACCTTGTACTGTACCATACATCCCACCTGTTAGTCCAACTAACATGAAACCAATAGCCATCAAACCTTTACTATCGGTTTGTCCCATCACAATAAATCCAGCAGCCATGGGAATGGGAATGAGTGGTAGCAATTGTACGGCGCCCCAGCGATCAATTGCTAGCCCACTAATTATTGCAGCAATGGCTGTCGTGATTGTGTAAACGGGAAACAATTGAACGATATCTTGATGTGCCAAATCTTTTATATTTGCTAAATGGACCTGCTGGAAAAAAAGCGCTGTGCCAAAAATAGATGTGACTGTAATTACTGGAATCAACCCCCAAAACCGCCAGTCTTTGATTACATCCATTCGTGTCCAATGCAGTCCATTCATGCCTAGTGCATCATTCCTTTTTGATATTAAAGATGGAATGCGTTCTTGCTTTAACAACCACATAAAAATTGGGATCGACAACCCAGCAATGATTGCAACAACCACCCAAAGATTACGCCAAGATCCGCTTGCCAGCAATCCAACGAACAGCATTGGTAAAATAGCTTCACCTGTTGAATAGCCTATTCCAGCAACAGATAGCGCTTTGCCTCGTGACTTCACATACCATCGTGCCATTGCAACTACGGCGATATGACTTGTCATTCCTTGTCCTGTAAATCGCAATCCAAAAATTACAAAAACCAGCATCCACCAAGATGTCACTGTGCTCATGATTAGACACACCATCATTAATGTGAGGATTACTACAATTGCCAGCGTGCGCATCCTAAAATGATCCGCCATTCCTCCGGCCCAAATCATTAAAAAGCCAGATGCCATAGTCCCAAAGAAGTAAAGACTTCCCCATTCTCCATGACTTAAATCAAACTCAGCCTGTATTTCACTAGCAAAAATTGATATGAAGTACGTTTGCCCAAAACTGGAAATAAAAGTTAATAACATTCCTGCTGCAAGCCATCGAGCATTCTCACGGATGAAAAAAATTAAGCCCATGTCGCATCAGAAACAAAAAAAACTATGATCATTATATTCATACTTTTAGAGGAAATATTTCAGAGTAATTGATAGAGAGAGCCTTGGATCCCTTATAAAACATACCGACTCACATCTGTACTTCGCGCTAATTCGCCCAAATGTTCTTCTACATACTTTGCGTTTATAATAACGGATGATCCACTTTGATCAGGTGCTACAAACCCAAGCTCGTCAAACACTCTTTCTATAATTGTATAGAGGCGTCGTGCCCCGATATTCTCGACACTTGCATTCACCTCAGCTGCAATTCGTGCGATTGCATCGATACCATCTACTGAAAATGAAACTTCGACTTCTTCGGTAGCCATAAGTGCTGCATATTGCCTCGTAAGTGCATTGTCTGTCTCAGTTAAGATCCGTACGAAGTCCTCTTCTGTAAGAGCTCGTAATTCTACACGGATTGGTAGCCGCCCTTGCAGTTCTGGCAACAAATCAGATGGCTTTGCGATATGAAATGCACCAGAGGCTATGAACAGAATATGGTCTGTTTTTACAGGCCCATGCTTTGTTGAAACAGTTGTCCCCTCAATAAGAGGTAATAAATCTCGTTGTACACCTTCGCGTGACACATCAGCCCCGCGCGCATCAGCACGAACACAAACTTTATCAATCTCATCTAGAAAAACGATTCCGTTTTCTTCAACCGCTGCAACGGCCTCTTGTGTTACAGTTTCTTGATCTACCAGTTTATCTGCTTCTTCTTCAATCAATACTTTGTAACTTTCTGCGACAGTTAATTTGCGTCGCGAAGTTCGCCCTGAAAACGCCTTTCCAAAAATATCTCCAATATTCATCATACCTTGATTACCATTGGGCTGCCCAGGTATCTCAAACATTTGCATAGGGTTGGATGTGTCCGCTAAATCCAATTCAATCTCTTTATCGTCAAGCAATCCATCGCGCAGTTTTTTACGAAATAACTCTCGTGTCTGTTCTCTACTGTCTTCGCCAGTTAGTGCATCTAGAACGCGCTCTTCAGCTGCACCATGTGCGTTTGCTTTAACCTGCTCACGTTTTAATTCACGTATCATTACAATAGCGCTATCTACTAGATCGCGAACAATCTGTTCTACGTCGCGGCCCACATAACCGACCTCTGTAAATTTTGTTGCCTCAACTTTTAAAAACGGAGCATTTGCCAGTTTTGCTAAACGTCTTGATATTTCAGTTTTACCCACACCTGTTGGACCAATCATAAGAATATTTTTTGGGTACACCTCGTCTTTCAAATCGCTACTTAATTGCTTTCGCCGCCAACGATTGCGTAGTGCCACTGCCACTGCACGTTTCGCATCACGTTGTCCGATAATAAAGCGATCCAGTTCAGACACTATTTCACGTGGAGTTAAATCAGTCATTGAAGCCTCAATTTTTTAGCTGCCGCTGGGGCATTATTTCGTTACCTGAGTAATCTTGTGTTGTGTTGAAAAGCCAAAACTGAAAAAATCCTAGCTTGCATTGATCAGGAGTACCCGACGCTCGATCAAACAAACAAATAACACGCATTTTTTCCAAAAAAGTAATAAACTATGCAAATATTCTATTTATTTCTAATTTTGGTGGCTGCTCACAGATTAATCTTACTCAATTTTATTTGAAATTTTTTCTACAGTCATGTTCCCATTTGTGTAAACGCAAATTTCAGCTGCAATTTCCAAAGCTCGTCGCGCTATCTGTTCTGCTGATTGATCTGTTTCAGACAATGCGCGTGCGGCCGCTAAGGCAAAGTTTCCACCTGATCCAATTGCTGCTACATTGTTCTCGGGTTGTAGCACGTCACCAGCACCTGTAATTACCAACAAATCGACACCATCTGTGACAATTAACATTGCCTCTAAATTGCGTAAATACTTATCAGTACGCCAATCCTTGGCTAATTCAACAGATGCTTTAGTTAGTTGCCCGGGAGACGCTTCTAATTTCGCTTCCAATCGCTCCAAAAGCGTAAAGGCGTCTGCTGTAGATCCTGCAAAACCGCAAATGACGTCATGCCCACCGGGCGAAATCCGCCGTACTTTTCGTGCCGTACCTTTTATTACAGTTTGCCCAAGGGATACTTGTCCATCCCCCGCAATTACGACTTCATCGTTTTTGCGCACTCCAACAATTGTTGTTCCGTGCCATCCTGGAAATTTATCATTAGCCATCAAAACTACCTTTTGTTCTTAAAACATAGGCGTTGCATTTAAAGTCCCAACTCAATGTTCTATATCAAAGCACCTAAAGTAACGTTGTAATTAAAAAAGGCGTACTCAAAAGCACGCCCATTTAAATTTATTGTTTAGATTAATCCAATTTGCGTTCGATCTCTTCCGTTTCAAAGATTTCGATTACGTCACCTTCGCGGATGTCTTCATAGTTCTCGAATGCCATGCCGCATTCCTGGCCCCCCTGAACTTCTTTTACTTCGTCTTTGAAACGTTTTAGGGTTTTTAGCTTACCTTCGTGTATCACTACGTTGTCACGTAGTAAGCGCACACCCGCATCACGACGAGCTACCCCTTCAGTAACCTCACAACCAGCGATTTTGCCCGTACCAGAAATTTTGAAAACTTCTTTAATTGATGCATAACCAATGAAAGTTTCTTTAATTTCTGCTGACAGTAGACCAGAGGCAGCAGCTTTCACATCGTCCACAAGATCGTAAATGATGGAATAATAACGGATCTCAACACCCTTTTGATTTGCAGAGTTTCGTGCAGGCGCATTGGCGCGAACGTTAAAACCAATTATTGGCGCGCCAGAGGCTTCGGCCAGTGTCACGTCACTTTCGGTGATCGCACCAACCCCTGAATGCAGCACGCGGACGCGTACTTCATCATTACCAACTTTTTCCATGGCCTGAACAATCGCTTCGGACGAACCTTGTACATCTGCCTTCACTAAGATCGGTAATTCGGAAACGTTTTCATCAGCTTTAGCTTTGGCCAGCAGCTGGTCAAGTGTTGTACCCGCACCTGCGGCTGCTTTTTTGTCCTTTGCTGCATTGATACGGTAATCTGCAATTTCGCGGGCTTCTGATTCGCTTGATACTACATTTAGAACGTCACCGGCTTCTGGTGCTCCATTCAAACCCAGAACTTCTACTGGAACAGATGGGCCAGCTTCGTTAACACGGTCACCTTGATCGTTTATCAATGCACGGACTTTACCCCATTGTTCTCCCACCACAAAGATATCGCCTTTGCGCAGTGTGCCATTCTGCACTAAAACTGTCGCAACAGGGCCACGGCCAACGTCGAGCTTTGCTTCGATCACAGCACCCTCAGCGTTACGATCAGGGTTTGCTTTCAGTTCTAACAATTCAGACTGTAAAGCAATTGCTTCGAGCAGCTGTGGGAAACCTTCGCCCTTTAGAGCAGACATTTCCACGTCTTGTACATCCCCAGACATAGCCTCCACAATTACTTCGTGGCGCAGTAGCTCGGCACGTACTGCGGCAGGGTCAGCACCTGGCTTATCCATTTTGTTAATGGCTACAATCATTGGCACTTTTGCTGCCTGCGCGTGGTTAATTGCTTCAATAGTTTGAGGCATGACACTGTCATCAGCCGCAACCACCAATACAACAATGTCTGTTACTTGCGCACCACGAGCTCGCATAGATGTAAACGCTGCGTGACCGGGTGTATCTAAGAAAGACAATAACGTGCCATCTTCTGTCGTAATTTGATACGCCCCAATATGCTGCGTAATACCGCCTGCTTCGCCTGACACAACATTAGTTTTGCGAATTGCGTCGAGTACCGAAGTTTTGCCGTGGTCAACATGCCCCATGATAGTAATTACAGGTGCGCGTGGTTTTAGATCTTCTTCTTTGTCGTCGATTGTTACGATTGCTTCTTCCACGTCAGCATCTGATACTCGAACAACTTTGTGGCCAAATTCTTCTACAATTAATTCAGCTGTATCTGCATCAATGGTTTGGTTTTGCGTTACCATGATACCGTTTGTCATTAATGCTTTAACGACGGCGGCAGTTTTTTCTGCCATACGGTTAGCTAGTTCTTGAACTGTTATCGCTTCTGGCACTTGAACGTCGCGTACGACCTTTTCGCGCTCGCTGGATCCACCGTCCATCTGCTTACGCCGTTCACGCTCTTGTGCACGTTTCATCGCAGCCATGGAGCGTTGGCGCCCACCATCCCGACCGGAAAGAGCCTGATTAATGGTTAATTTACCAGACCGTCGCCGATCATCTCCACCTTTTGTACGATTCTGTTTTTTGTCTTCAACACGAACTGTCTTATCGTCACGCTTGGCTACTTTTGTGGGCGCTTTCGCAGCGGCTGCTTCAGCAGCAGCTTGGTCCATTACTTCTGGTTCAACCGTTTTTTCTTTTGGCGTGGTTTTGGCTACGGCTACCACTTTTTCAGCGTCTTCCTTGGCCTTTAGACGGTCAGCACGTTCTTGTTCTTCACGTTCTTTTTCGTCTTTCTCGCGACGGCGTTCTTCACGTTCTGATTCTCGCCGTGCAGATTCTTTCGCTTCTTTCGCAGCGCGCTCGTTTTCTTGTGCAGCAGCAGCGGCCAGCGCCTTCTTACGGCGCTCCATTTCAGCATCAGAAATGCCTGGTGCGTTCAAACCGCCGCCCGGCTTACCATTAGCGCCACCAGCTGCCCCAGCTTTTGGTACTATCACCCGCTTACGTTTTTTCTCAACCACAACAGACTTTGTGCGCCCATGGGAAAAACTCTGCCGCACGCGACTCGTCGAAGGGCGTCCACCACCCAGTCCCAATGGCTTTTTGTCGTCGTCACTCATTCGTCTTCAACCTTTCAGCGCCGGTTTCGTCCGACTGCTTTGCCTTTATTATGGCGTTCTCACTGCGTATTCCAGAGAGTCTTGCAACATCGTGTTTAACCGATCTGGTTAAACCACCAGCTGCAAGCGCCGCATGTATCACATAGTCACGCCCAAAAGCCAAACCCAATTCTGTGGATTTTAAGCAAGTAATATGGGTATTTTCGCCGTCTGGGGGGCGAAGCTTGCCCTTTTGGGGTTTTGAACCGTCCAGAGCCTGCAACAACACAACGGCTTTCCCAGAAATCAATGCGCTCTTGGTTTTTTCAAAACCACAAATAGCGCTCCCATCGCGTCGTGCAAGGGATATCAGGTTAGTAACTCGTTTCATTAACAGATCTTCGACTAATTTTAACAATTCATTTGGGATAGTGGCCTGAGTTTTTGCTGCTCTTGAAAACAGCTTTCTGTCAATTGCAGTTTCTATGGCTGAGCGTTGAGCAGATACCCACATCCCGCGGCCGGGCAAACGCTCTGATAGATCTGGAGTGACTAAATTATCAGGAGATAACACAAACCTAATGAGCTCAGCTCGTGGCTGAGTGTTACCCGTCGCTATACAGCGGCGCGTAGCCTCATTAATGTGTTTTTTTCGTCCAGCGCGACCCAAAGTTATATTTCGAAGCCTGACGCATCAGGCCCCACTTTCCTCATGGTTTTCACTACCCGTACCATCACCTTCTTTAGTGGCAGCATCTTCGGCGATTTGCTCCTCTGTGACCCAACCCAGCATTAAGCGGGCTGTCATAACTAATTCTTGTGCTTCTGCAATGTCCACATCAAACGATTCTAGCAAGCCGTCATCTTTAATACGTTCGCCATCAACTGTGGTGTATCCACCCGCTAATTCCCAATCTGCACATGTCGC
>DLZA01000413.1:16885-17069 GCA_003447515.1 Paracoccaceae bacterium | reverse complement strand
ACAAGTTTTATGGGCGGATCGCAATTTTTGTGAGCCGCCCTTTGCTTTGGGAAAAGAAGGTGGTTAAGTCTCTAAGAAGACTGGAGAGCACCATGTTACACGGACGCAGAGTATTGTTGATTATCGGTGGTGGGATTGCGGCATATAAGAGCCTTGATCTGATACGCCGGTTGCAGGATCGTGG
>DLZA01000413.1:10014-16462 GCA_003447515.1 Paracoccaceae bacterium | reverse complement strand
GAATTATTTGATTTGACGGATGAGGCGGAAATGGGTCACATCCAATTATCCCGTGCTGCAGATTTAGTGGTTGTGGCACCTGCTACAGCGGATTTGATGGCAAAGATAAGCCACGGTTTGGCAGGAGATTTGGCTAGCACGTTATTGATGGCTACTGATAAGCGGATGTTGATAGCGCCTGCAATGAATGTACGGATGTGGGATTGTGCCGCAACCCAGCGAAATTTGGAAACGTTGACCGGTGATGGTGTATTGGTTGTTGGGCCTACTAATGGGCCCATGGCTTGTGGTGAGTATGGACCCGGGCGCATGGCAGAGGTTCCAGAGATCTTAGCAGCTGTGGAAGATGCTTTGTTGAATGGGCCTTTGCGTGGCAAACATATTTTGGTGACTAGCGGCCCGACGCATGAACCGATTGATCCAGTGCGGTACATCGCGAACAGGTCCAGTGGTGCGCAGGGTTCTGCGATTGCAAAGGCGTTAGTTGGTCTTGGTGCAAGGGTGACCTTTGTTTCGGGACCTGCATCTGCTCCGATGCCAGAAGGTGTGGATTTGGTGCGTGTAGAAACGGCGGCGGAAATGCAGGCGGCCGTAGAACGCAGCTTGCCCGTCAATGCTGCAGTGTTTGCTGCCGCAGTAGCAGATTGGCGTGTTGAGGATGCGTCAAACAATAAGTTAAAGAAGTCCAAGAGAGGCGATTTACCAGTACTGGGTTTAATAGAAAACCCTGATATTCTGGCAACAGTTTCCAAGATGAAAGATGGACGGCCTGATTTGGTCGTGGGCTTTGCCGCTGAAACGGATAATGTTATTGATCACGCAATAGCGAAGCGGTTGCGCAAGGGTTGTGACTGGATTGTGGCTAATGATGTGTCCCCAGAAACTGGAATTATGGGGGGCCTGGAGAATGATGTTACACTGATCCATAAGGATGGGTTTGAAGACTGGCCCCGCATGTGCAAGCAAGCGGTTGCAGATCGTTTAGTGGCTAAGATTGCGGAGGTGATTGGTGACTAATCTGGATGTGAAAGTTGTTTATCTTGACGATGCAGACCCTGATATTGAACTGCCGACCTATGAAACAAAGGGTGCGTCAGGAATGGACCTACGGGCTAATACCGCAGATCAAAAACCGGTTGTAATTGCAGCCGGTGCGAGGGCCCTCGTGCCGACAGGGTTAGCTATCGAAATTCCGAAAGGGTTCGAAGCCCAAGTGCGACCTCGCTCTGGCTTGGCGTTTAAGCACGGGATTACATTGTTAAATTCCCCTGGCACGATTGATAGCGATTATCGTGGGCCCCTTGGGGTAATTTTGATAAACCATGGTGACGCTGATTTTACTGTGGCGCACGGTGACAGGATTGCGCAGATCGTGTTTGCGCCTGTGACACAGGCACGCTTGTATGTGGAATGTTCTCTATCTGCTACAAAACGTGGTGAAGGCGGCTTTGGTTCCACTGGGCTTAGTTGATGTTACTTACGGTTCTTTTGATATTAGGCGCTGCTTTTGCAGTGCGAAAGATGGGAGGATCTGGTTCAGCGCAGTGGGCGATTGTAGTGCTTGGTCTGGTTTTTGTAGTCTCGGTGCAGCTAACCTTGCCCAATAGCAATCCGCTACGTGCCGCGACAGGAGGCTCGGTTGAGAGTTGGTTGGCGGTGATTGGGAGTGGTGGGTTTTTGGGTGCCTATTTCATTGGCGTAAAACATTTGAAAAATCGCATAAGAAAAAAATCTGATACGGCTCCTAAATCAGACAAGATCACAGATTCGGAATTGGAGCGATATGCTCGCCATATTGTGCTGCGCGAGGTCGGGGGGCAAGGACAGAAAAAACTACGCAAAGCGCGGGTTTTAGTGGTAGGGGCCGGTGGGCTTGGCTCCCCTGTGTTGCAGTATTTGACTGCTGCTGGCGTTGGGACAATCGGGGTGATTGATGATGATGAAGTGTCGGCAAGCAATTTGCAGCGGCAGGTTTTATTCACTGAAGATGACGTGGATATGGCTAAGGTTTTCGCTGCGCAGGCGGCGCTTTCGCGTTTGAATCCATTTGTTGAAGTGCTGCCCTATAATCGAAAATTCACTGCAGAGATTGGAGCAGATTTGGCTTCAGAGTTTGATTTGGTGCTTGACGGAACGGATACGTTTGCGGTTCGTGCTGTGGTGAACAGAGCTTGTGTAACAGCGGGTAAACCGTTGATATCTGGCGCTATCGGGCAGTGGGAAGGGCAGGTGACTGTGTTTGATCCAGCCAAAGGAAATCCGTGCTATGCTTGCCTGTTCCCAAATGAACCATCGGACAATTTAGCACCAAGCTGTACCGAAGCGGGTGTAATTGGGGCATTACCTGGAATTATTGGCAGTATTATGGCCTCTGAAGCGATTAAGGAGATCGTTGGAGCAGGACAATCCTTGCGTGGTGAGCTCTTAATCTTTGACGCGTTGTATGGCGAGAGCCGCAAGATTAAAATCAAACGGCGCAAGGAGTGCGAAGTTTGTGCAGGCGATTGATGGGACAAGTGATAATAACCTTATCTGAAACGGCGTAGGTTTGTATTTTTGCGGTCCTATTTATGTTTGCAAAAGAGGTTTGGTATTAATTTTTTGAGTTAAGTGAGTGAGAGGCCCGTGATAGTTCGAACCTGAAAGCAACAATGGGGCTGCACTAAGGACATTGGACTAAGAAGGTTTGGTCGGGCTGTAAAGAATTGGCATCTTTATGGAATATGATGATTGTTTAGGTAGGATTGAATTATATAAACGCGCCAATCAGAACCTAGTTATCAGCAAGGACAATAGTGCTGCATGTATAAAATAATTCAATGATGCCTGCCCCGGATAAATTGTATAGTATAGGTTTCAAAGTTTAAACTGAAGTAATTGATTGTCCGTTTGCAATAGTTGCTGTGCAAGATTGTTAAGGGCAAGAGTGGTACTCTTGTGAGGTGTGAAGGTGAAGAACAGTTCTGAAATCAAAGAGTTTCGCAAACTGTCGCCCGATGACCGACGTAGTGCGGTTGTCAAACAAATGGGACTTGCGCAAACTGATGACGCGATCTTGGCAGGACGAGATAGTCTGCCTCTTAACCTTGCCAATGGTATGATCGAGAACGTCATAGGTAAGTACGAAATCCCGATGGGTGTGGCTACGAACTTCCAAGTAAATAACAAAGATTATTTGGTCCCCATGGTAGTGGAAGAGCCGTCAGTAGTGGCTGCTGCAAGCTATATGGCCAAGCTGGCGCGGGTTGCTGGTGGCTTTACGGCGGATGCAGACGATCCGATTATGCGTGCTCAAATTCAGGTGCTGAATGTGACGGATTTGGAGGCTGCCAAAGTCGCGATTTTGGATGAGAAGTTGGCGTTGATGGAATTAGCAAATTCCAAGGATGCAGTGCTGGTGTCGCTTGGTGGCGGATGCAAGGATATTGAGGTGCATACGTTTAAGACCTCACCTGTGGGGCCAATGTTAGTTGCGCACTTGTTGGTTGATGTGCGTGATGCAATGGGAGCCAACACGGTCAACACTATGGCTGAATTTCTTGCGCCGCGAGTGGCTGCGCTTGCTGCAGGGAGAACCCGATTGCGTATCCTGTCAAACCTCGCTGATCGCCGTTTAGCGCGTGCGCGCGTTGAGGTTTCGGCGGAGACGCTAACAACTGAAACGCTTGATGGGACCGAAGTTATACAGGGGATCGTGGAGGCTTGCGCACTAGCTCTTGTGGATCCGTACCGCGCAGCGACTCACAACAAAGGGATCATGAACGGCATTGATCCTGTTGTAGTTGCGACCGGCAACGATTGGCGTGCAGTGGAGGCGGGTGCTCATGCTTTTGCAGCAATTTCAGGTCGGTATACTTCACTAACTAACTGGAAGGTTACAAATAAAAAACAATTAGTTGGTACGATTGAGTTACCTATGTCTTTGGGTCTGGTCGGTGGGGCAACGAAGACGCATCCAGCAGCACAAGTGGCGCTGAAACTGCTGAATGTTGAGAGTGCAAGTGAGCTGGCCATGGTAGTTGCCGCTGTTGGATTGGCGCAGAATATGGCGGCACTGAGGGCTCTTGCAACTGAAGGTATTCAGAAGGGTCACATGGCGTTGCATGCACGAAACATCGCCATTGTGGCAGGAGCGAAAAACGGAGATATTGAACGGATTGCGGAGGCGATTGTTGAAATTGGTGATGTGAGTGTGGATGCTGCAAAACGGCTTCTTGATTGACGGTTTTACTTTTTCAATGAGCCATCAAAAAAGTAAGAATGGAACCCTTTTGGCGGACCACGCACCACACGCGGTAATGCAAACGGTAAATGTTAAGAAGTTAGTATGATAAGTTTTTAAGGATCTAGTAGTGTAGCTTTCTTGCGTGGCGTAATGGAGTTGAATTTGTAATGTGGTTAGAGGGTATCAGTGCTTCCATCAATGCAAGCAAAAAGATTTGAAAATTTGCTAGCTGTGCGTCTCTGGTAAACATGCCAGAGGTTATTGAAGCGTAGCTAAGCAAGCGCTCGCCGATTCAAAATAACCGATATAAGAAGGGTAACGTAAGCAGGGTTGGGAGGGCGATTCTGATGGATCGTAAGGTGTACTGGACCGCGAACGCTAGTACATGCTTGGTACGATCCGATCGGGTGGTCGGTGACCGTCAGCAAATGTCTTGATGTTTATTATAACCTTCTCGCCCATCTCAACCCGTGCCTCGGATGTGGCAGAAGCCATGTGCGGGAGCAGCATAACGTTTTCAAGGTCTCGTAAGCGAGGATTAACTTCGGTCCCATGTTCGAAAACATCGAGGCCGGCGCCTGCTAATTCGCCAGCCCGAAGCATCCTTGTTATTGCGTTTTCATCGATAACTTCGCCCCGCGAAGTGTTTATTATAAATGCTGTTGGCTTCATTAGCTTGAGGCGTCGTGCATTCAATAAATGGAACGTACTTGGCGTGTGGGGGCAGTTGATCGACACTACGTCCATGTTGGCCAGCATCTGATCGAGACTAGGCCAAAAGGTTGCTTTTAAATCGCTCTCCCGCTCTGGATGAATTTGATTTCGGTTGTGATAATTGATCCGCATTCCAAAAGCTGCAGCCCGTTTTGCAACAGCAGAGCCAACCTGTCCCATTCCAAGGATACCTAGATTTTTACCTCCTACACGTGCACCCAGAAAAGAGGAGGGTGACCAGCCCTGCCAATCGCCAGATTGCATCTGTGTCGCACCTTCTTTTAAGCGGCGCATGGTGGCAAGGATTAGGGCTAGGGTCATATCCGCCGTGTCATCTGCCAACACACCTGGCGTGTTACACACAAGGATGCCACGCTGGCGTGCCGCAGCTACTTCGATGTGATCCACACCTGAGCCATAATTGGCGATCAAACGTAAATTTTCGCCTGCAGCTGCCAGCATGCCGGCATCGATTGTGTCGGTAAGTGTTGAGACCAAAACATCCGTTGTTCGCATTTCTGCTATTAACTGTTCACGGGTCATCGGAGTGTCAGTTTGATTAAGTTTAACTTTGAATAGCTCAGCCATCCGCGCCTCTACTTCGGAAGGTAACCGTCGTGTAACGACAACATTTAATTTTCTATGGGGCATTTAGAGCAACCAACGCTGGAATTATTTTTCTTATTCTGCCAAGAATTGAGCCAAAGGGGCAAGATCAAAGACTCCACCAAAGACAATAAATTAGGCGGGTGATTCATTATGAAACGAGCATTTGCAGTTTGTTTGATAGCATTTCTTTTATTTGTATTTACAGGGATTGGTCATTTTGCTCTGGCGCAAAAGAAACCCGGACCGGTGACAAACCTGCCGTTACCAAGGTTTGTGTCGATGAAAACAGCTGAAGGTAATGTGAGGCGAGGGCCTTCTTTGACACATCGTGTGGATTGGGTGTTTAAACACAAAAACCTTCCGCTTCAAATTAACGCGGAGTATGGACATTGGAGACGGGTTCAAGACGCTGATGGACAAGGTGGTTGGATGCATTACTCGTTGCTGTCGGGTGCGCGTTTTGTAACTGTTCAAGACGAAAAAATTCGCCTGTATCGCACCCCAAATGATCAGGCTGCGACAAAAGCTTACGCGGAGCGTGGTGCATTGTTGCGGTTGGGGTCTTGTGTTGAAGAGTACTGTGAAATTTCGGCACAAGGAGCCAGTGGCTGGGCCAAGAAGTCAATGATTTGGGGAGTGAATGCTAGCGAGTTGCGTGAATAAAAAGTGCGTTTCCATGAAATATCTAAGAATCTGCTTGTCTTAATTCTGATGCACGCAAACTGGTCACTATCAAGGAGCTCGTTTGAGTAGTTTGTTAACCGTGCCAGCAAAAAAGTAGTGATTTAGATTTGAATAACTACTGTGCCTAGTTTTTCTCCGCTTTCGACTAATTCGTGTGCTTTAGCAGTTTCTGCCAATGAAAAAGTTGCTCCGATGGCGTGCGTAAGGAGGCCTTCT
>DLZA01000413.1:8743-9603 GCA_003447515.1 Paracoccaceae bacterium | reverse complement strand
CCTTGAACATCATCTGGATAAAAGGAATTTCGGGTGTAAAACTTTGAGCTGACCCGTAGGCTGCGATGGTACCGTTGGGATGCATGACCTCGGTAAGGAGTTTTATGTTTACACCTAGCTCGAGTTCAATTGCGCGGTGGGTCCCTCCGTCTGTCAAGTCGAGAATTTGCTCAGCTGCATTTACATCGCGGTAATTAACAGTGTGATCGGCACCTGCAGCGCGAGCGTAAGCGGCTTTTTCATTTGAAGAAATTGTAGTGATAACCTTGGCGCCGCCTGCTTTTGCCATTTGAATGGCATAGCGGGCAACTGAGCCTGCACCACCTGCGACAAGGATTTTCTTGCCTTCAACAGGGCCGTCTGCAAAGACACAGCGATAGGCGGTCATAGCTGGGATGCCTAAACAGGCAGCTTCGTTGAAAGAAGTGGTGTTTGGAAGATCCACGGCCTGTTCAGAAGCGATCGATATGTATTCGGCAGCAGTTCCAAAAGGGCGCTGCCATTGGGCGTTCCAGAGCCAGACGTTTTGACCGACGCGGGAGGAGTCAACGCCAGCACCGACTGCCTCGATGGTACCAGCACCGTCAGAGTGCGGGATGATAGTGGGATAGGACATTGGACGAGACCCTGCGCGAGATTTCACATCAGATGGGTTTGTACCAGAGGATTTCAGACGTACGAGGACTTCACCGTGCGTTAATTTTGGGGTAGGCTGATCGCCTATTTGGATGCTATCGGCAGCAGGGCCTTGAGTGGTGTAAAAGGCAGCTTTCATCGAGAATCTCCTTTGATTCAAAGTTGAGAGAGTAAAAAATGTTTTTACCAAAGATCCAATCTTCATTGGGCTATCGGTTGCCCAA
>DLZA01000413.1:0-8334 GCA_003447515.1 Paracoccaceae bacterium | reverse complement strand
TTTGCGAATTTAAGTTTTGTATTCATCATCAACGCAAATGACACCATTTCCTAATTGATCAAACTCAATTCCAAGGCTTCGAGCAGAAATAAACCGTGTAATATTAGTTTTCTTGTTCAATTTACATATTTTTTGAAGAATCTAAACCTCTACCCCGTAAAAGAGCATCTACCTTTGGCAAACTGCCACGAAAAGCTTTGTATAGTGTCTCGCCTTCATCTGATCCACCCGCAGAATAAATATTGTCATGCAGTTTTAATGCCATCTCTTTGTCAAATGGGTCGCCAGTTTCTTCGAATGCGGCGAAGGCATCAGCATCCATCACCTCGGACCACATGTAGCTGTAGTAGCCGGAGGAGTATCCGTCGCCGGAAAAGACGTGGGCGAAGTGTGGCGTTGCATGGCGCATTCGGATCGCTTTTGGCATATCGAGAGATGCAAGGACTTCGGCTTGTTTCGCCATGGGGTTAATAGGTGGTTTGCCTTCATGAAACGCTAGATCAACCAGGGCACTGGCCGTGTACTCAATAGTTGAAAAACCCATGTCGTAATTTTTGGCACTAAGGAGTTTGTTAAGCAATTCCTTTGGCATTGGCTCACCAGTGTCTGTGTGGCGGGCAAATTTTTCGAGTACGCTTGGAACAGAGAGCCAATGCTCATAAAGTTGGCTAGGCAGTTCAACAAAGTCGCGCGCGACTGATGTGCCCGAAATTATAGGGTAATGCACATTGGATAACATGGAATGCAGCGCATGGCCGAACTCGTGGAACAACGTACGTGCATCGTCAAAGGTAAGCAGGGAAAGTTGGCCAGCGGGAGCTTTGGCGAAGTTGCAGATATTTATCGTGATAGGACGTATGTCCTTGCCAAGATTTTTCTGGCTGCGGAAACTCGAGCACCATGCTCCTGATCTTTTCGAAGATCGTGCGAAATAATCACCGATAAAAACAGCCATATGGTGGTTCCCTTTCTTTACCTCCCACGCGCGAGCGTCAGGATGGTACAGGGGAACGTCGAGTTCATGAAATGTTAGGCCAAACAAACGATTGGCACAGTCGAACGCAGCTTCGATCATTTGGTTTAGCTGAAAATACGGTTTTAGTTCTGTTTCCTGAAGATCATATTCAGCTGCGCGGTATTTCTCAGAATAGTAACGCCAGTCCCATGGTTCTAGACTACCAATAATTCCGTCGATGTTAAGCATTTCAGTTAGTTTCTCAGCATCTTCATTAGCAGCAGCTTTCGCCGGTTCCCAAACGGCCATCAGCAGTTCGCGAACGTTTTCTGGTGTTTTTGCCATTTCAGCTTCAAGCTTGAATTCAGAGAAGGACCGGTACCCCAAAAGGTTTGCACGTTCAAAGCGTAGGTCCAGTGTTTCTTTGACGATACGTATGTTGTCTGTATCACCGCCTTTTTCGCCCCGTTTACCCCAAGCGATATAGGCTTTTTTGCGTAGGCTTCGGCGAGTAGAGAACTGAAGGAATGGTACGATAAGTGAGCGCGAGAGTGTGATAATATGGCCGTCTATGTCACGTTCTCTTGCAGCTTCTGCGGCTGCGGATAGCAAAAAATCAGGGAGGCCATCGAGATCGTTTGAACCAAGCTCCATGAACCAGTCAGCTTCGTCTTTTAATAGGTTCTGAGTGAAAGCCGTGCCTAGTTCAGCAAGGCGAGATGTGACCTCCGGTAGCCGCGTTTTAGCGTCACCTGTAAGTTTAGCACCTGCACGCAAAAACATCCGGTGATACAGGTTGAGTACGCGGTTTTGCTCATCTGAATTACCCTTGCGATTAACATTCAAGTGTTCGATACGCTGAAAAAGTTCTTTGTTCATCATGGTTTCAGAATTGAACGCGGCAAAGCGTGGGGCGAGGTCACGTTGTAATGCTTGGCGAGCATCATTACTATCACTGCCTGAAATGTTAAAAAAGACGCCTGCGACTCTGTCCATTAACGTATCTGCCATCTCTAGCGCATTGATAGTGTTGGCAAATGTTGGCGTAGCTGTGCTGTTTGCAATCGCGTTGATGGCTCGTCGGGATTTTTTGAATGCGGCGTCAAATGCAGGGGCGAAATGCTCATCTTTGATCAAATCAAAAGGCGGCATTCCGTGTTGGGTATTCCATTCGGAAAGAAGAGGATTTTGTACCATTAATATTGCTTACCATTAGAAGGTCTGTGCTCAGATCTAAGGTGTGTGATCAGGCGATAAAGTCAACCGTAATGCTACAGTGCTTTTGCAGGTATAGTGACAAAGATAGTCCACTTCGCGTGAAGCTTCATGAACACAGCACCTTTTCTACCGTTAGGTAATTTGAAGTATAATTTATCAAAACCTTTTTTTGTGTTTGGCGTGCTTATCCATCGATACGTATAGCAGAGTTTGTGGGGTCATATGGACTGTCTTCTACAACTTCGGCATCCCATAATTTCCCTAGAATGCGTACCTTCAATTTTTGTCCAGTGACAGCCAATGCTTGTGGAACATAGCCCATGCCGATTTGTTTTCCAAAGTGCACAGAATAGCCACCTGATGTCAGGCGCCCAACTTTTTTACCATCCAAAAGAAGCGCTTCGCGGCCCCAAGGATCAGCATCTTCTGGTCCGTTAATAAGTACCGTGACACACTGAGCGCGGATGCCAATTTTTTCCATTGCGGTCTTACCATTGAATTCTTTGCACTGATCGATAAATCTAGGCAAGTCTGCCTCAGCCGGCGTCGCGTCGCGGCCTAACTCATTTCCAAAAGCGCGGTAAGATTTTTCCTGACGCAACCAGTTTTGAGCACGTGCACCAACAAGTTTGAGACCAAATTCTTCTCCTTCTTTTAAAAGCAAATCCCAAAGGTAGTTTTGCATTTCTATTGGGTGGTGCAACTCCCAACCAAGCTCACCAGTGTAGGCCACGCGAATGGCGTTGACCGGGCACATGCGAAGTTCGATCTGTTTGGCTGAAAGCCACGGGAAGCGCTTGTTTGAAAGGGCTGTTTGTGGGTCTGCGTCGTTGATGACCTTCTTTAAAAGATCACGTGACTTAGGACCTGCAAGTGCAAAGACACCCCACTGTGTGGTGACGTTTTGGATCTCGATGTAGCCAAATTCGTCCATTTTATCTTCTGCGGCTTTGCATAAGAAGTCAGCATCGTAATCCGTCCAGGCGCCTGCAGACACGAGGTAGTAGCTATTCTGCCCATTGCGGACGATTGTGTATTCCGTGCGTGTCGTGCCGTGATTGGTTAACGCATATGTGAGGTTGATGCGCCCAACTTTTGGCAGTTTGTTACACGTGAACCAGTCGAGAAACTGTGTTGCACCGGGGCCTTTGACAACGTGTTTGGTGAAGGCGGTCGCATCCACCAGACCGACGCCATTGCGAATTGCCTTCGCTTCTTGCACCGCGTGTGGCCACCACGTGCCACGGCGGAAAGAACGACCCTCTTCATCGAAGTTATCAGGTGCGTCTAATGGGCCATAATAGTTGGGGCGTTCCCAACCGTTTACGAAACCGAACTGGGCTCCCAGAGCTTTTTGACGGTCGAAGGCCGGTGCGGTTCGTAGAGGGCGGGCTGCTGGACGTTCCTCGTCTGGATGGTGCAAAATATAGACGTGATCGTAGCATTCTTCGTTTTTACGCGCTGCAAATTCTGTAGTCATCCAATCGCCGTAGCGCTTTGGATCAAGGGATGCCATGTCGATTTCTGCTTCACCTTCGATCATCATTTGCGCCATGTAGTGCCCGGTGCCACCAGCAGCTGTAATCCCAAAGCTAAATCCTTCAGCGAGCCACATGTTTCGCAGGCCTGGGGCCGGACCAACCAGTGGATTGCCGTCAGGAGTGTAACAAATTGGGCCGTTAAAATCATCTTTAAGGCCAGAATTTTCGCAGGATGGCATACGGTGAATCATAGCCATATATTGATCTTCGATGCGTTCTAAGTCGAGTTGGAACAAATCTGCACGGAAGCTGTCCGGCACGCCGTGTTCGAAGCGGGCTGGCGCGTTCTTTTCGTAAACACCAAGAATCCAGCCACCGCGTTCTTCACGCACATAGGACTGTGCGTCGGCGTCACGGATAACCGGGTGCTCAGGGTTGCCAGCTGCTCGCCATGCTTGAAGTGCTGGATCTACATCGGTGACAATGAACTGGTGTTCAACCGGGATTGCAGGCATTTTGATATTCAATAGTTGCGCTGTGCGTTGGGCGTGGTTGCCGGTCGCCGTCACGACGTGTTCTGCATGAATTTCAAAAGTTTCATTGGACGTGATTAGATTGCCGCCCTGTTCCACCATCACCGTACCGCGTACGATCCATTCGGACCCTGTCCATTCATAGCCATCCACTTGGCGTTTGCGAATTATTTCTGCACCATGCATTCGTGCGCCTTTGGCCATAGCCATAGTCACGTCCGCTGGGTTGATATAGCCATCGGTAGGGTGATAAATTGCACCTTCCAGATCAGATGTGTTTATCAACGGCCAGCGATTTTTGATCTCTGCGGGTGTTAGTTGTTCAAATGGGACACCGACGGACTCGGCTGTCGTACCATAGAGCATGTATTCATCCATACGGTCCTTGGTTTGTGCCATACGCAAGTTGCCCACTACGGAAAACCCCGCGTTAAGGCCTGTCTCGGCTTCCAGTTCTTTGTAGAATTTCACTGAATAGTCGTGGATGTGGGTCGTGGCATATGACATGTTAAACAATGGCAATAAGCCAGCCGCGTGCCATGTGGATCCAGATGTAAGTTCGTCCCTTTCTAAAAGAACCACATCTTTCCAGCCAGCTCTGGCTAGATGATATGCTATTGAGGCTCCGACGGCACCGCCGCCAACGACACAGGCTTTTACGTGGGTTTTCATGGTGCAGGACTCTTTGCAAATGGATGTTTTGGATAGATAGCCAAATTTACTCGCAGCATTCCACTGCCAATCGACTGTGGTTGTGGCGAAAACGACATTGGCGCGCGCAAATGACCCTTAGTTCACATACACCCAAGCATCAAATTCAATTATCTAGGTCACAAATATCTTTAATGCTGTACTGCCTTTTTGTAACGACAGTGTAGTAAGAGGACGTGTGGTCGCAGGATTTTTGATGAAATCACCTGGTTGTTAGTCTTTATATGGCACTACATAAATTAATTTTATGAGCCCTCAAAGAGGGATGTTCGGTAATTAGCCCGCTTAGAAGTTCACGTTGTATATAGACTTGTTGCTCATGGTTCGTAGCCAGGTTTAGTTGAAATTTCGAGGAAATGCTGCCTCATCTTAATTTTTGGATTGCACGTTGACTTTAGACATTTTTGCGGCGGAGCATGTGAACCCATTAAAATCTACTTGGGCTCAGCGCGTCCACCATTCTCTGTGGCAACTCTGTAGACTTTCCCGAAACTATATCTGCGAGTAATTGGCTCGCCCCGGCTGAGGTTTGAAAACCATAGCCGCCTTGTCCTGCGCACCATACAAAACTGGCATCCGTACCGTCTGGGCCAATCACAAGTGTCCGGTCGGGAGCAAAGGTACGTAAGCCCGCCCAATTGCTGATCATGCGGGTGACTTTGGTTGTTACGACCTGAGAATAACGGTCGATGCCCTCTGCTAAGGTTAATTCCTTCGCATAGGCATCATGGGGTATGGTGGCGTCCTCTTCTGCTGGAGATATTAAAAGCTGGCCCGCATCGGGTTTGGCATACCAATTTTCACCAACTCCAAACAACATTGGCCATTTGGAAACATCAAGATTGTTGGGCGCGGGAATGCGCGCCATAGATCGACGATAAGGGGTCAGGCCGATTGGGCTAATACCTGCTAATGTGGCGATTTCATCCGCCCATGCGCCAGCGGCATTGATCACTATTTTCGTTTCAACTTGGTATTCACCGCTGCTTATTACCCAGCCGTTTTTTGTTTTCTTAATTGCAGTAACCGGGGCTTTAGTTTGAATTTCTGTGCCATTCGCGCGGGCGTCACGGGCGAAGTTTTGAATCAACAAATCTGTGTCGATGTCTTCTGCATTATTACTGATGGCGGCTTGTGTCAGGACGCTGGCATCTAAGATTGGAATGAGTGCGACAGCTTCATTGACTGTGATGTGGTTCATCCGGAAACTGGCGACCTCGTTTTTGAGTTGAGCTTCTTCACCTGTGCGGGCAATTATCATGATTCCACGATTAGACAGCACGCCGCCATGCGCATTTCGAAAATAATTCTCTCCTGCAAGCGACAATTCGTTGACAGAGGGGGCACCATAAAAGGGTTCGAATAGCGCTGCCGATCGGCCTGAGGCGTGATAGGCCAGCGCGGTTTCCGCTTCCAATACAAGAGTTTTCCCCTTTGGTGCGAGCCGTGCGGCGGCAGAAATACCCGCAATACCGCCGCCGATGATTGTAAAGTCATACATCATAGCATAGGCATCTCTCTTTCGATTTAAAAAATATGTGGTTAAAGGAGTTTGGATCTACGGCTATGGGCCATCAGATCTCACCGTATTTGGAAAGTGCGTGTGCGAACATGTCTTTGTCCACATTGCCGCCAGTAGCTACTGCAATTACAGCGTTTCCGTCGATATATTCGCCGTGAAACAGAGCTGCCGCAAGCGCTGCTGCCCCGCCGGGCTCGATCACAATTTTCAAACATTTGAAAGCAAGTGCCATGGCGTTTAAGCATTCCTCGTCTGTGACTACCAGACCCGGTCCCGCAAGACGGTTCAGAATTGGAAAAGTCAGTAAGCCCGGCGTTGGCGTGATGATTGCATCGCAGATTGAACCTGTAACATTTTTGTTCACGACAGGACGACCTGCGCGTAGACTGTGGGCGTAGTCGTCGAACCCTTTGGGCTCCACTGTTCGTACGCGCAGATTGTCGGAGTATTCTTTAAGGGCCAGCGCAATGCCTGACGCGAGCCCACCACCACCTGTACAAACAAGTACGTCGGCATCACGGACCTTGAGGTCTTTGGCTTGGAAAGTGATTTCTATTCCTGTTGTTCCCTGGCCTGCGATTACTTCTGGATCATCAAAGGGTTTGATGAGGCAGAGGTTCTCTTTTTCATTGATCTTATTTGCCACTTCGTCACGGTCTTCACCGCCTGCGCGATCATAAAGAACCACTTTTGCATTCAAGGCCTTAGTATTTTCAATCTTAATTTTGGGTGCATCCTCAGGCATTATGATAACCGCTTTGGTCTTATGCATGGATGCTGCCAGAGCGACACCTTGAGCATGGTTGCCGCTGGAAAACGCAATGACGCCGCGTGCGCGGTCTTCTTTTGGAAGGGCGGAAATTGCAGACCAAGCGCCACGGAATTTGAACGATCCAGTGTGTTGCAAGCATTCGGCTTTTACCAAAACCTTACGTCCAGCGACCTCGTCGAGGAAGGGTGAGGTGAGCATAGGGGTGCGGCGGACGTTGCCTTTAAGGCGTTTCTCGGCCGCTTTGACCATTGCGATTGTGGACATCGTGTTGAGTTCCCTTGCCAAGTTTGAGATGTTGTATGGTGACTTTAATTCGGGTGAAATGCTTAGTTTACGGCTGCGATATCAGGGATGGTGATCAGATTAGACAATACCTGATGTGGTTTCCAGGGCAGGCGGTCCATTGGCTCGGAAGTGCGATTTACCCAAGTGGTGTAAAACCCAAAACCCGCAGCGGCGGCGGCGTCCCAGCCGTTGGAAGACACAAAAAGGACTTCGCTTGGTTCACATTTGAAACGTTTTATCACGAGATTATAGACAGTTTTGTGGGGCTTAAAAACCTGCAATTCTTCGACTGATAAAACGTCATCCAACAGATTGCTTAAGCCTGCCGATTGTATCGCCCCTACGAGCATTTTGGGTGACCCGTTTGACAGGATTGCCGTATTCAATTTTGCTTTTTTAAGAGTTTTTAGCATTTGGGGGGCTTCAGGATAAGCGGCTAGCTCCCAATAAAGTTGTAATAGTCGAGCGCGCAGTGCGGTATCCCCGTTAAGTCCATTATTTTCAAGCGCCCAGTCGAGTCCGTCTTGTGTCACATTCCAAAAATCATCGTGGGCATCTGTTATTGCGCGTAGCCAAGTGTACTGCAATTGCTTGAGTCGCCAATCATTTGCGAGCTTTTGCCAGCAAGCGCTTAGCTTACTGCGATTTGCTTCATAAGCGGCAGTGCGTGCAGCTGCAGCCACGTCGAACAGGGTTCCATAGGCATCGAATACGACGGTCTTGATGGGCATAGGAGAAAGTCCTTTTTCGTGTAATGTGGCAAAGAATGCGACTGAGGAAAATGGGAATATTTTTGTTGGCATTTTACCCACAATAAAAAATTCATCGGGGGTCAGAAACTGTATCGTAAAAATAAA
>DLZA01000029.1 GCA_003447515.1 Paracoccaceae bacterium | reverse complement strand
TTGGCTTGATTTGCCTACAAAATTGGCCGATTTTGAGGGGCTTCTACGGATTTCTGTATGCGAAATGAGGGAATTTAGACCACATGCCGAATCGGAATTGATCCGATTATGTTGCCGCCCAATGGCGCCAGAGGTTGTCGCACGTGCGCGGTTGACGAAGGGGCTTTGGGTCTCGTGGAGGCGTCCGAGAGCTTTCCACACAATTAGCCAGCAGTGCTGCGGACACTTTTCTAGAAATAAAGTTGCAAGGCTGGCTGGCAGTTGTCAACGGTAACATCTTTTTAAAAAAATTAGATTCCGAGTAAATACCAGTTTTGCCCCTTTAAAAAGTTTCAACGAAAAGGATGGAATAATCACTCATAAATTAGCGAACCGATCAACATGCAGAAATTTTGATAACAGCGTGATGAGCTGTGAAACTCTGAACGATAATGTGAAGGATGAAGTTACGGTCCCCTCCTCCTGCAATTAGCAGGAAGGATTTTTTATTGTTGTTGCAAAAAACACGATGATCATGACGCGTACTGATGCTCGCGCTTGTGGATCACTGGAGGCTGCACTTAATCGCGCCGGAGAGTTAATTGAAGCATGTGCTGATTGGACATTTGGAGAGGCGCCAATCTCTTCTATTAGGACTGGGTAGTTAATCACATTACGTATCAGCGTCCCGCAAATTGCTAATGTGTTTTTGGATGGTGAGACCTCTTTGGCCTCGCCAGACTAATTCGGTCCAGCTTGGGTTTTCAAAGAATCTTTTCGCGAGAACCTCGCTGCAGGCTACCATGCGCACGATGAGTGCTGTGCTTGGCGCTCTTAAGACTAAAGACGATGTTACTAGCCTAATACCAATTTTCTGGCCGCAGAGAGCCCAAGTGTTTGTCGGCAGAGAGATTATGACGCATTGGAAGCACGTCAAAAAAATCTGCTAAGCTAATACAGCTCCAAGTGCCATCGCGACAGCCGATTGGGTCGGATCTACTACCGGACGTTGCAGTATCGTCTCCAGACGTGAGCGGTAAACAGAAAGCCCTGCGCAGCCTAAAACGATTACATCTGCGCTATCTTGCTTGATTAAGACATTCGAAACCTCCTCAAGTCTATCGAATGTGTCTTCGCCGGAAGCAGTTTGTGCTACCGACATGTTCAATGGTCGTTCAGCTACCATTCGGTCGAGTACACCCATACGGCGCAGATATTTGCGGTGACGCAGGATTGAACCTTCGGATATGGCAACCACCCCGATCCGATCGCCACGCGCCATAGCAGTCAAAAAGCCACTTTCTTGCATGCCGAAAACAGGTATTTTAGTTACCTCGCGCGCTGCATCAATTCCAGGATCAGAATAGCAAGCTATGATGACAGCAGACGCATCGGTACGGGTGCGGATCAAACTTATCAATGGTGCCACCGCCGCATCGCTATCAGCCTGACTTTCGATTCCAAAGGGTCCCTGCGATACAGTTAAGCATTCGATATGGGGGAACCCATTAACCCGAAAAGACATCATTGCAGCATCAAGACCTTCAGTCACAGCTGGATTTGAATTAGGGTTGATGACAAGGATTGGACCGTTCATCCTAAATTTGCTCCAAAATTCTGACCTGGTTCTAGCTCTGGGACGGACTGTCCCGGACGTCCAGTCAAATCAGTTTGTGACCTTTTAATAAATTGGCCCGCCCCAAGTTTTGCGATCAATTTTCCTTTTTCGACGATGCGTTGGCCTCGACCTAAAACGGTAACTGGCCAGCCGGTAACCTCAATTCCTGCAAACGGATTGTAGTCCATCGCATCGTGCATTTCTCCAGCAACGCGTTTCTCGTTAGGATCCCAAATTGCGATATCTGCATCAGCACCAATAGAAAGGGTTCCTTTACGTGGCAACATTCCGTAAATTCGCGCCGCATTAGTTGACGAAAGTGCAACAAATTTGTTTAAACTGATCCGGCCTTTATTCACACCTTCCGAGAAAAGGAGAGGTAAGCGCATTTCAATGCCTGGCATGCCATTGGCAATATGGCGGAAATTGACATCGTATCCAGCATTAAATTTACCCGTATTATCATAACGATAAGGAGCATGGTCTGAGGAGACTAAAGATAGTGACCCTGCCTGCAAATGTTGCCAAAGCACTTTTTGAGTAGGCGCGTCTCGCAAGGGCGGTGAACAAATGAACTTTGAACCCTCCATGCCTGGTTTGTCTAATTCATCGCGGGTCAGAAATAAATATTGGGGGCAGGTTTCAGCCCAGACCTGCCCACCCTCTGAGCGGGCATTGGCAACTAGCTCGGCTCCGCCCAAAGTTGAAACATGCACGATAAAAAGTGGCGCTTGTGCCAAACGGGCTAATGAAATGGCTCGATTTATAGCCTCGGTTTCTGCCAAACCTGGACGCGAAGGAGCATGATAGCGTGGGGCAACATTTCCACCCTCAACCAACCGGCGCCCCATCCAATCCAGCATGTCGTGATTTTCCGCATGTACCATAGTTAATGCGCCGTGGCGCCCTGCGACCGATAATATATCAAGAAACTGACCGTCTGACACCCGCGTTGCATAGGTCATGAATACCTTGAACGATGTAATACCTTTGGCAAAAATATCTGGCAATTCAGCCAAAACATCCGGTGTCGGATCCGTCAATATTAAGTGATAAGACCAATCAAGCACTGATTTTGGTGCTGCGCGTTGATTATA
>DLZA01000206.1 GCA_003447515.1 Paracoccaceae bacterium | reverse complement strand
TTGCAGCAGAACACCCGAAATTTGATGAATCAGCGTAGTTTTTCCCGCACCATTTGGGCCTATTACGGCGTGGCATTGCCCCGGAGCCACTGTCAGCGAGATATTATGGCTGACCTGCAACGCACCAAAGGATTTATTCAGGTTTTCAATCGCAAGCATTAGTTACGCCCCGCCCCCGCTGGATTTGGGCAGAATAAGATCGCTCAATCCCCCCTTAGCATAAAGAACAAGCAGCACTAAAAGTGGACCATAGATTAGCCGCCATTCATGAAAGATCGAACTCAGGAATTCCTCCATAATGACGATAAAGAACGCACCAAGGATGGCGCCGTTTCTGGACCCAAGTCCACCCAGAACAATCGCGACAATCAGATCTCCCGAGCGCTGCCAAGCGGCGATTGAGGGACTGACGAATTCAGCATATTGCACCAGCAGCAATCCAGAAATGCCCGCGATACACGCCGCAATCACATAGGCAATAAGCTGATAGCGCGCTACGGGGTAGCCCATTACCTCTGCCCGCTTTGGATTATCCCGCGCAGCCTTTAGTACACGGCCAAAACGAGACCGGCTTATACGCCACACTCCAATCCACGTAAAAATCAAGATCACAAGAACGAAGAAATAAAGACCTTCGCCTTCCTGTACTATATCGCTCCCAAATAGTGTGGCAAGCGACCACAGCGTTAGCCCATCATCACCGCCATAGGCTGCTAGCGAGGTAAGCGTGAAGAAAGTCATCTGCCCGAAGGCAAGCGTAATCATCAAGAAGTATACCCCGCTGGTACGAAGCGCCAATACCCCTGTCACCAAAGCAATGCTTGCGGTTGCGCCCAGTGCTATGAGGAAAAGAAGCAGTATTTCTTCAATTCCATTTTCTAGACTAATGGCCGTAGCATAGGCACCAATACCGATGAAGGCCGCGTGGCCAAGGCTGACCATGCCGCCATGCCCGATGATGAGATCTAGTGAGAGCGCCGCAATAGCCAACAGCATCGCCTTGATCAGAAGACCGGACAGGTAATTGGCGCCAACAATTGGTAAAATTACCGGCATTGCCAGCAAAAGCCCAAAGATGATGCCACCGATGAGAACACCACGGTCCATCAAGAGGCCCCTTTTGCCGGCAGAAGCCCCTTAGGCCGGAAGACGAGTATAGCTGCCATAAGGATATAAATCAGCATCGAAGCTAGTGCGGGACCAATCTGATTGGCCACCGATGAATCAAATACGAAGGATAAAAGCTCAGTCGCAAGACTACGCCCGAGCGTATCTATCAGCCCAACGAGAATCGCTGCAACAAAAGCGCCACTTATGGAGCCAACACCCCCAATGATAATTACCACGAATGCAATAATCAGGATATTATCACCCATGCCAGGCTCAATTGCGAAGATTGGCGCAGCAATGATTCCGGCAAAACCGGCTAGCATCGCGCCAACTCCAAAAACGATGCGGAACAACTGTTTTATATTGACGCCAAGCGCGGCGACCATTTCAGGTGTGGTCGACCCTGCGCGGATCAGCATGCCAGTCCGCGTGTAGCTGATCGTTAAAAATAGCGCGATAGCCATAGCAAGGCCAACACCAATCGTCGCCAACCGATAGACCGGATAGCGAAGTTGCTCAGTCAGTTGGATCGACCCAGACAAAATCTCAGGAGTGGCAATCGTGAGCGTTGCTGGGCCAAACAAAACCTTTGCCAATTCGTTGAGGAAAATGATAATCCCGAATGTTGCAAGCACTTGGTCCAAATGGCTTCGCTCATAAAGATGTCGAAATACCGCGTATTCAAGAAGCAATCCGATCAAGAGCGCCATGACGAGCGACAGGATCAAGGCGGACCAGAAATTCCCTGTCAGCGCTGTGAACGCAAAAATTAGATAGGCTCCAACCATATATTGTACGCCATGGGCAAGGTTAATGAATCCCATCACTCCGAAGACGAGCGTCAACCCGGCCGCAATAAGAAACAAAAGAAGCCCGTATTGCAGCCCATTCAAGCAGAGAATAAGAAAAAGTGTGAAAGACATGGTTACTTGGAATAAGCCCCAGCACTTAGCCGGGGCTCACCTTTTATTACATGCGGCAATCACCTGCGAAGCTGTCTTTATAATCCTCAACGATTGTGCGAACGAAAGAGGTATGGAATTTGCCATCGTCGCGCTTCACCACCTTGAGGGCGTGAAAGTTTTGCACGGGATAATGGTTGTTGTTGAATGAGAAATCGCCACGAACCGAGGTGAAGTCTGCTTCCCTAAGCGCTGCACGAAGTGCGTCCTTGTCATCGGTTGCACCACCAGTCTTGGTAATAGCGCTGTCAATCAGGTTTGCCGTATCATAAGCCTGCATCGCATATCCCCCCGGGATATATCCGTATTTTTTCTCAAAGGCCGATGCAAACGCTTTGTTAGCTTCGTTAAGCATATCAGGCGCCCAGTTTCCCGCGGCAAGGAAGCCCACAGCGGCGTCTTTCTGGCCTGGCAGCGTGGTTTCATCTGTAGTAAAAACCGACATAAACTTCATACTATCCTTCAAACCAGCCCCATCAAACTGGCCAACCAGGCGCACGCCCATGCCGCCCGGCATGAAAGTAAAGACTGCGTCTGCGCCCGATGTAGACATGCGCGCAAGCTCTGCTGAAAAATCCTGATGCCCAAGTGGAGTAAAGACCTCGTCAGTAACTGTGCCTTTAAAGGTCTGATTAAATCCCTTTACGTTGTCGCGCCCCGCCTGGTAATTTGGCGCCATTACAAAGACGTTTTTGAAGCCTTCTTTATTCGCCACCATACCGCTAACTTCAGCATTTTGATTATTCTGATAAGATGTTACGAAAAAGAAAGGATTACAGTTTTTACCCGCGAAGGTCGACGGCCCAGCATTTGGGCTAATCAGGAAAGTTTCGCTCTGCACAATCGGTTTAAAGATCGCCTGCAGCATATTCGAAAATACTGTGCCAACGACGAAGTCAACTTCTTCACGTTCGACGAGTGAGGTGGCTTTCAAAAGTGCCACGTCAGGCTTCAATTCATCGTCTTCGACGATAAGCTCAACGGACTGGCCGCCAAGCATACCTCGCTTTTGGTCGAGCGCTAGTTGAAATCCATCAACGATTTGCTGGCCAAGTGCAGCAGGCGGCCCTGACAGCGTGACAACCATGCCAATCTTAAGGTCATCGGCCAACGAGGAAGTTGCCATCATTATAGACAGTGCAGTTGCAGTGGCGGCTGATTTTATTGTTGTGTTCATCACTCTTCTCCTAGTCATAATTGTGTTTCCATTGAACCCGTTAAAACAGATTGGCGCCCGGCCCAGACAGCGCGCTTTCCCTTATTTTCGTTTGCGTGCCGCAAAACCGGCAAGCTTTGCATAGCCACGAACGATTGTCTGACGCTCGTCATGACTCAAGACCTCATTTACATCCTCAAACCCTTCTGGAGCAAGTTTTTCGACCTCATCAATCACCCTCTCGGGCCCTCCGATGCGATTCTGACGCACTATCTCTGCAGTTTTTGGACGGCGGTCGCGTTCATAGCGGTAAAGCCCTTCACGCGGATGGGAAGCTTTTGCAAAATTATCGGCAAAAGACCGTGCATCCAAAATCGCCTGTGCTGCCCCGTTGGAGCCAACGGGATACATCGGATGCGCTGCGTCGCCCAGGAGAGTCACTCGCCCGAATGTCCAGCGTGGCAGCGGGTCACGATCGGCCATCGGATATTCAAAGATCGTATCTGTGCCACGCACCAAAGCTTCGATATCCATACCTGGAATCGCAAAACGTTTGGCGTAAGGAAGCACTTTGGCAAGCGAAGCACGGCTCGACCAGCTTTCCTTCGGAGGGGGCGAGTTTTTCGGATCTTTGACCCGTACGTTGACAACCCAGTTCATCAATTGCTTACCATCTTTCACCGGTGAAATGGGGTAAAGCACGAACTTGCCCGCAAGCCCGCCAGCAATTGCCATTGTCTCCCCATCTTCCCAGACTGGCCACTCGGTCGCCCCACGCCACATCACAACACCAGGCCAGCTTGGCGGGCCTTCTTTAGGATAGAATGCGCGGCGCCCTGCGCTGTGGATGCCATCGGAGCAAACCAGCACCTCACAGCGCAATTGCATGGACGCCATGGCGTCTTTCGTATCGGTAAAATGGGCGGTGACGCTTTTTTCGTCCTGTACAAAGCCTTGCAGCGCGTGACCAGTGATCACCGCATCATTGCCTAACCGCTCCAGAACAGCATCAAAGAGGAGCTTTTGCAGCCGTCCACGGTTAATTGAAAATTGGGGATGGTCATGACCAGCATGAACGCCTCGTAACTCACTCCAAATTTCCTTACCAGTGCGGCTGAGATATCTAAGTTCTCGGGTTCTAAGACCAACCGCATCGAGCTGGTCAAGCAGATTTAGCTGCACAAGTTCCGCAATAGAATGGGGCAGTGTGTTGATGCCCACACCTACTTCACGTACGTGTGCAGCTTGCTCAACGACAACGGCCTCTATGCCACGCTGGTGCAACATCAGGGCAGTAGTTAATCCGCCAATGCCTGCTCCTGCTATGACGACCCGCTTCATCGGTTACTTCGATTTCCCAGGCGGCAGAAAATCCACCTGATGCGCCGCTGAGAGCGCAACGACCTCTGCCACGTCCGGCTCTGGCCCCAGGTTGTGAAGCGCCCAGAAGAGATCATAAAGCCGCCCTGTCGGTGTGACCCAGAATAGGGTCTTGATCGTCTGATCCGACTTATTGAAAATCCCGTGAGGGATCCCCCTCGGCAGTTTGATCAGATCGCCGGGTTCACCAAAAGCTTCAACCCCGTTAATGAGAAAGTCGAACCGTCCTTCTAGAATATAAAGGTATTCATCTTGATCAGGATGGATATGTGGCGGCACAAAAGTGTCAGGAGGTAGTGTGGCGTGCCACGAAAAGCATTCATCTGTCTTTGTCTTCGGGATGTAGGTCTGACCCAGAACGTTCCACTCAATCCCGTCCATGCCGGTATGCGACTGGACAATGCCTGCTATCATCTTTGTCATTTTTCCGTTCCTGTTATCAATAGACCACAGCTTATCGTTGAAACTTTAAGCGTAAAGCCATTTTTTCGAATCTGCGTAATCCTGTTCTCAGTTTTATAAACCGAACGATCCCGGAGCCTGTTATCGAGAACTTTAGTGTGTTTGGCTTGGAAGCAGCCCAAAGCGCCGTTTGTAATCACGCGAAAATCGGCCCAAATGTGAAAACCCATTTTGATAAGCGGCGTCTGTTACACTCGGGGAGTCACGCGCTACAGTGAGATCATAATGAGCAGCATCCAAACGCGCCTCGTGTAAGATTTGCATAGGTGATTTCGCAAACGCCCGCTGAAATCCTTTTTGCAATGTACGCACATTCATGCCCGCACTGGCCGCAATATCAGCCAAGCGAATAGGTTCTGACAAATTTGCATAAATAAATGCTCGTGCACTGCGTAGATTGGAGGGGAGCGCATGGTGGTCAGCACGATGCAACATATGTGAGATGTTGCTTGATTGATGCGTCAACAAGGTCGATGTCAGCTCAGACGCAATCCACATGTCTTGATTGCGGCTGGGTCCAGAAAAAAGGGCGCGTCCTTCTGCCAATATTGCTGCGCGTTCCAATATCCTTCGCAAATGCTGCCCAGGTGTGGCAGTTAAATCGACTAATGGATCAAATCGAATGGTTCCGGGTGCGGGACCGCCAAGCATATCTTGCGCAACCTCATGCAAATAGATCTTGTCGATTTGCAACATCAACTTGCGACAGTCAGAACGCCAATGCATCTTAGTTTCGCGGTCAGGGTTCAATAAAGTAGCCGTTTGCGTGCTTGCGAGGATTTCACGTCCACGATGGCGAATTAACGCTGCACCGCTCAGCGGTATCTGTAAAAGGTAAAAGTCTTCAAGCATCCCTGGGTCGATTTGCACGTCTGCTCCGTAGTGCAAGTAGTTGATAGAAACATGACCACACGCCACATGGTTGTGGCAAACGGCCAAGTCATCGAAACGTGACGATTTATTTAGTTTATGATCACAAAATTTTTCTGTCACGCAGTGGCGCGCTTCATCCAGATCACTCGTACGCAAAAGTGGATAATTTGTAAGATACTCCGTTGTTTGTTTGTCCATTTCGCCGCCTCCCAATGAAAAGCGTGGGTCAAAATACTCATTATTTCAAGCCTAAAGCATATTTATTCGTTTTTTGGATAATGCCTTCTTACGGGGTGTCATATTGTAGTTCCATAACAAACGAACGGAGAAAAATATCATGGAGAAGGGTATAGTACCTGCATCTGGCGGAATAGAGAACATGTCATGGAATGTTGTGGGACATACCTATGTTCCCAAAGCACACAGCCCAAATACTTTCATCTGGCACGCTGTGATACCGGAAGAGACATTCGTACCACCACATATCCATCCAACACAAGATGAATGGATTAATATCCTAAGCGGAAACCTAGAGATTGAATTTTTAGGCGATATCCACAAAGCTGGACCCGGTGATACTGTCTCCATGCCAATGGGTCACGCACACGGGATTTTCAATCGTTCCGGCGCAGAAGCCACGTGCGTTTTTGGTGTTGCTCCTGCACGCAAACTATTCGAACTGTTTACAAAGCTTGATGGTTTGACTGACCCAGAGGAATTGGTTCGTATATCGGCAATGCATGAGGTTGACTTTTTACCACCGCCAGAAGACGCATAAGGGGGCAAGTAGATATGATTAATCGAAAAAATGTTGCCGTCATCGGCGGTGGTGTTAGTGGTTTAGCAGCAGCCAAAGCATTTGACGAAAAAGGGCATCGCGTAGTCGGCTTTGAACGCAGTCATGACTTTGGTGGGGTGTGGGAACTGTCACGTTCCTATCCGGATGTGCAGACACAATCGCCCAAAGATTTGTACTGTTATACAGATCATCCGATGCCGGATGAATATCCTGAATGGCCAAAGGGGCCGCAGGTGCATGCTTACTTACATTCATACGCTGAGAAACACAACATTGCACGACTGTTTCGCCTGAATACATCGGTGAAAACGATGGAACGTCGGAAAGACGACGCGGCCGGCTGGACACTCACAATTGAAGCTGGTGGTCAAGAGTGGACTGAAGATTTCGACTTTGTTTCAGTCTGTACGGGGCAGTTTTCCGACAAGAATATTATTACCCATCCGGGCCAAGATGCATTCGTTGAACGCGGTGGATCAGTGATGCACTCATCTGAATACACCGACCCAAGCGTTTGTAAGGGTAAAGACGTGGTTGTTTTGGGTGGTTCAAAATCCGCCACAGATATTGCTGTGAATGCGGCAAGCAACGGAGCACGTTCCGTCCGTCTCGTCTATCTCGAAAACGTATGGCGCGTCCCGTATTTTGTTGGTGGGATAAACTTTAAGCGTTTACTTTACATGCGCGCTCAAGAGCAGCAGTTCAATCAATGGGGTAAGAATCTGTTACAACGGGTTATCGCGGCGGTTCTTAAACCGCTGGTGTGGGCCAACTTTCGAGGCCTTGAGGCACTCCTCAAGGTCCAACTGAAGATGAAGAAGCACAATATGGTGCCTACAACTCCGATTGAGAAAGAAGTTTCGTGTTCCGTGCCAATCGTGACACCAGGTCTGATTGATTGTCTCAATTCTGGTACAATTAAGCCAGTTTTAGGTACGTTTGACAGCTACACTGACGAGGGCTTGAAACTGACAACGGGCGTTACTGTGCCTTGCGACGTGGCTGTCTTGGCAGTTGGTTGGAAACTTGGTGTGCCTTACTTGCCTCAACAATATCAGGAAAAGCTAATCGAAGATGATGGCCAATATCGTGTTTATCGTCTTTCAGTAAATCCAGATTTGCCCGATATGGGCTTTGTTGGTTTTAATTCAAGCTTTTGTACAGTTCTATCTGCCGAGATAATAGCCAATTGGCTGGTCCGTTATGCTGATGGGCAATTGGCAAACCAACCAACGGCGGTAGATATGAATAAGAACATTGATATGATGTTAAATTGGAAGCGTAACGAACGTCCTGCTGCGAAAATCTACGGCGGTTTATGTTCAGCCCCATTCCACTTCAAGCATTTCGATGAAGTCTTGGCCGATATTGGAGCTAAGAAGAAAAAGCGCAGTAATCCGCTGGCCGAGCAGTTCTCATATCCAAATGCGGCTGCATACGGAACGTTCTTGGCCTCTGCGCCACAATATAAAGCGGGATAGACTGTCGTGCTCACACCTCTAAAAAACTGGGATGATGCCTTTGCAAATATGGCACATGTTGCTGGTTCCGATGCATTACCTGGTCTTTGGTCGGACAGTGCAGCGGCCTACCGTGAAAGTGGGGTGTCCGTGGAAACAGACATCCCATATGGGGATCAACCTCGTGAGAAATTTGATCTCGTCTGGCCAGAAGGGTTGCCCAAGGGATTGGTTGTATTTATTCACGGCGGCTTTTGGATGCGGTTGGATAAATCCTATTGGACAGACTTTGCAGAGGGCGCACGCGCCAACGGTTGGGCAGTTTGTCTACCTAGTTATACGCTTGCACCACAAGCACGCCTTAGCCACATGACCACACAAATTGGGCGGGCAATTTCGCTGGCTGCCAAACGTGTAGATGGACCGATTCATATCTCTGGGCACTCTGCAGGTGGGCATCTTGCAACCCGCATGATATGTAATGACAGCCCACTTTCCAATGCTGTTCGTAGACGTATAGCACGCACCGTTTCGATAAGTGGATTACACGATTTACGCCCATTAATGCATACTAAAATGAATGATGTTCTCCGCTTAGACGAAGCCGAATCTTTAAGTGAAAGCGCAGCTCTGTTGCGTCCTTTTGGTGCAAGTCCTCTTATTTGTTGGGTCGGTGGCGGTGAACGACCAGAATTCATTCGACAGTCACAACTCTTGGCTCAGATGTGGGATGGCCTCGACACACCAACATATTGTATTGTTGAGGGCCAACATAACCACTTCACCGTCATCGAGGGACTACGTGGCCCTGAAAGCGAAATTACGAATTGTCTTCTCAAATTACCAAATTAGAACATTTAGGAATTTTATGGTTTGAAGTGGACGTCCAGCTGTGCAGGTCTAACCGCAGATTTGTTTTGCATAAGGGCCGCGAGTGCTTGGCAAAAGCAAT
>DLZA01000015.1:9219-11253 GCA_003447515.1 Paracoccaceae bacterium | reverse complement strand
TGAACAGGCTAGCTCGCTAGACCTGACGCCACACCCAAAAGCTTGGACATCTCCGCTTCGGCTTCTTCGTACCCAAACGCTAAGGCGTCTGGTGTCATTAAATACACCAACTCATTGCAGACATTTACAATATTGCCACTTACGAGGATCAAACATTCTGGCCGCACAACACGGATTGCGACAATGAGTTTAGCAAGCACTGGAAGGGAGTGTTCGCCCGCTGCAGACAGACCAATCAGAAGGCTTTTTGATTCCCTGATTTCTTCAATTAATTCGTCGTGGCTGCGTCCAATTTTTAGTTCAATGTCCCACCCATCTTTGCGGAAAAGATCACTTGCAATTTTAACTCCCAGTGTATGCGTCTCTCCCGGACAAGACGCGAATATAGCGGAACGTTGTGGGGATCTTAAAGAAGACGCAAACAGCCGATTCAAACCGCGCATAATACCATAAATGCGGCTTGTGCCCTTGCTGACTTCCAAAAAAGTAATAAAATCCTTATCCCACCAAACACCCAACTTGCGCGCGGCCCCAGCCAAATACACAAGGTACAAGGCGTTAAGATCGACACCACGACTACGCAATTCAGTCACAAATTCCGATCCTGCCATTGGATCGTCTGAAATCAAATCGTGGCACAGCTGTTCAATATCTTGATTTTGCGCCAGACCTTCAGGCAAGACTTTTTCATCAACCTGATAAGCCAGTCGATTTAGCACTTCACGAGCCAGAAGCTCTAAAGTTTCTGCGGGCATTTTCTGCCCAAACGTCCTAATATCCGATAACGTTTTCCGATAAATTGACTGTCGAAAAGCCCCATCGTCACCACGATTATAAGTCATTGTCCCTTTGACCTTGTCCTGGTTGGCTGATACCACGATAGACCACAAAAAATGCAAAGCAAGCTTTTCCCTTAGATATAGGGAAGAATAGCCACCTTCATATCACAAATGGTACCACCAAACACACTATACGAAAAACTTGATGCAAAGTCTTTCTATTGAATAAAGAACCAGAGCACACTTCTATTCTATAATAATAACAATACTTTATAAGGCATTAAGATAATGCGTCTTTAGGCAACCAAAATCCTTGTATTAGAGCCAATCGTATCCTTATGCCTTTTTTCAAAGGCTTGATCGCACAAATGTCTTGGACCGGCTGCCGAACATTTTCCACCAAAATTAACAAAGAATATCCGTTCTGTAAAAACGAATCTAAAAGCGCTTTTGGGCCTTAGCCATCAGCTTTCTCTTTTTAAGAGGTTAGCCATTCCAAATATTTCAAGACGAAAAAGATATGGTATCCGGCCCCACGTCACACAAGGAAGGATGGCAACACCCAGCAAACCAAACGCCACATGTTTACATTTTAAATCTCTCGGTAAAAGCCGACTGATCCCATGCATCAAAGAATTATACGTAGTTCGGGAGGCTGTGACCGATGGGATCATCTGGATAGCAAGAATGTACTTTTGTGTTTGGCACTCGTATTTTTTGCCAATTGGGCCTTTCAAATTGTATCCACACAAGATTCTCCTACTCTAGAACCATCGCTGCATTTTTACTTTAACTTTTACGATAAACACGTGAAGTCCAACCAGTAAAACGACCACAGATCGACATACCTTCTGCTGCACTGCAACCCCGTTGCTCGTATCGTCAACTCGCATCGTCTGATAACACTACCCAAAAAAGGACGTCCCCAAGCCAAAGTTTTCCAACGTTCGCGTTTCAAGTTTAGTGTGTTTTAAGCTGCCTCCATCACCCTTGCAATTGTCTGACCGATAATCGCAGGATTTTCAGCAACCGTTACACCAGCCGCGGACAAGATTTCTACTTTTTCGGACGCACTCTCGCCAAAGGCGGAAATAATTGCACCCGCGTGACCCATTGTCCTTCCCTTTGGTGCAGTCAAACCTGCAACATATGCGACAACCGGTTTTGTAACATGATTTCGTATGTATTCAGCAGCTTCCGCCTCTTGCGGCCCACCAATTTCACCAATTAACGCAATGACATGAGTATCATCATC
>DLZA01000015.1:4154-8837 GCA_003447515.1 Paracoccaceae bacterium | reverse complement strand
CCACCGATGCCCACAGATGTGGAAACACCGAGGCCAAGATCTTTTAACTGCGCCGCTGCTTCATACCCAAGGGTCCCAGATCGTCCAATAATTCCAACGTTACCTTCCAAATAGATGCTACCTGGCATGATCCCCAAAAGTGCTTTACCTGGACTAATTGTGCCAGCACAGTTAGGGCCAGTTAAAATCATGCGACGCTCTTTTGGGTAGCGATACATATAGCGTTTCACACGGATCATATCTTGGGCCGGAATTCCATCAGTGATGCATACGCAGTACCTAATACCCGCATCAGCAGCTTCCATAATACTGTCAGCTGCAAAGGGTGGAGGTACAAACACTAGCGATGCCTCTGCTCCCGTCTCTGCAACTACCTCTTCAACTGTGTTGAACACGGGAATACCTTCCACCGTCTCGCCACCTTTGCCGGGCACTACGCCACCGACGACGTTCGTACCGTAAGCCAACATATCCTTAGTGTGGAGCCGTGCCATCTTACCCGTGATACCCTGAACGATAACTTTTGTACTACGATCCAGAAGAATGCTCATGATACTGCCTTCAATGTTGATGATTTTATGGTGTCGCTTTGCCATGCAGCAACACTGCGCTCAGCCGCTTCTTTTAATGTGGTCGCACGAATAACAGGCAACCCTGACTTTGCGAGGATTTTCTGACCCGCCTCCACGTTGTTACCAGCAAGTCGCACAATCACAGGAACATTAACCTGGACCTCTTTCAAAGCTTGTATTACGCCCTCCGCGACCCAGTCGCAGCGGTTGATCCCTGCAAAAATGTTCACCAAAACTGCCTGTACGTTTTTATCCGACAAAACCAAACGGAATGCCTTCGCAACTCGTTCCGGTGTTGCACCTCCACCAATATCAAGGAAATTTGCTGGCTCTCCACCTGCCAATTTAATTGTGTCCATTGTCGCCATCGCCAAGCCAGCGCCATTCACGATACAACCGATGTTGCCCTCTAGCCCAACATAGCTCAGGCCTCGGTCTGCCGCACGACTTTCACGCGGATCTTCCTGCGATTTATCCCTTAACTCACTAATTTGCGGGTGGCGAAACAGAGCGTTGTCATCAAATGTCATCTTCGCATCAAGCGCGATAACGCGGCTGTCAGTCGTAATGACAAGCGGATTTACCTCCACCATGGTCGCATCTAACTCTATAAAAGCACGGTAGCACCCCTGCAATGTGCGCACGGTTTGCTGTACTAGCTTTGGTTCAATGCCAAGCTTGAACGCGATCTGACGGCACTGAAAATCTCGTAATCCAACGGCGGGCTCCACGGTCGCACGTACAATACTTTCGGGTTTGCTAGCAGAAATATCCTCTATCTCCATCCCACCTTCAGCGGAGGCCACAATCATTACGCGCTGCGTGCTGCGATCAAGAACAAAACCAAGATAAATTTCACGGTCGATTGACACGGCTGCCTCGACATAGACACGATAAATACCTTTGCCCTCAGGCCCAGTTTGATGCGTAATAAGTTTTCGTCCAAACATGTTTTCTGTTGCATCGTGAATTTCTTGATCGCTATCGCAAACTTTGACACCACCGGCTTTACCGCGTCCACCTGCATGCACCTGCGCTTTAACCACCCACCGATTGCCACCCATTTCACGGGCACGATAAGCCGCCTGCTCAGGACTGTAGGCCAACGCCCCATCAGGCACAGTTACACCAAAATTTGAAAGAACTTCTTTGGCTTGGTACTCATGGATATCCATAACGATGTCCCTCCAAGGACAAATTTAAAATTATTCAGCGGCAACGGCTTGGTTGTAGTGAGCATTCATAGCAGCATCGACTTGGGATTGCTCAAACTCCGCCCCCAAATCACGCATCGCTTGGCCAAAACGAGTCACAATGTCGTGGATCGCGGCTTCATTTAGTAGATTTAAGATTCCAATACGAACCTGCACAGGTTCGGACAGAGTTGGCCAAATCCCAAAATTCTGGGCACGACAGTGTTGTACCAATTCCATCTCTCGACCTGCCATATCTTCTGGCAAGTTTAGCACGACAAGAGAGGTCATATTCGATGTTACAACACACCCCATCGCCGTCACTGCGCTGCGCAGTGCAGCCTCATGAAAGGTATAATCCTCCGCGCGCTTTGCAATCGTTTGCTGCAAGGCAATCCGTAGAGCTTCATGAAACGCTGCGACTGCATAAGCCGAATGTGTGCGATGATACGTACCAACCTCTGCGTCTTCACCATTCAGAACCCCCCAATGACGTGCCTCTAATATTGGATGGTGACAGAACGTCCGGGTTCCCGTGGATTTCAGCGTTTCAATGTAGGTGTCGGTAAACGACACAGGTGCGTAGGTCAAAGGAAGGCAACATATGCCTTTTTGTGGGCAAGATGCCCAACCGTGAACTCCGGGGTAATCATCAATGCTAAAATCCTCGACGCCCAAAGACGATACCGCGTCCACCAATCCCAAAGCCTGGTGTTTCACACACGCATCACTGAAGCCGCGTATGTCATTAACACGGCCGGACCCAGTTTCCCAATGAGCCATAGAAGCCCACTTTGGTTTATGTTCAGCAAGAGCCTTTTCAACAATTTCACCCGTCACAGACTGTCCGTGTGGCACATTAACAATGGTAACGCTCGCCGCTGTCGGATCCATTGAATTCTCAGATAGCTCCTCTGCCGTTGCAGCCTTCATCCGGACAGTGAGGCCGTCTATCCCGGAGAACGTGCCGTTCACAAACATTACAACCTTGTCACCAGGCATTACAGCGCTGAACATTGTGTCTAGGCCACTCCATCCCGTCCCGGCTACGCCAAAAGTATATACGTTTTCGGTCCCCATCACGTCGCGTAGCATTTGTTTACATTCAACCATGCCTCGCAAGACATCTGGGTGCATATGATCGGCCAAACCAGCTCCAGCAAATCGCATCAATACTCGTTCATCCGTGTTGCCTGGCCCGGGACCAGCAGCAATAGTGTGAGGAATATCAAGTTGGGGGAAAATAGTTGACGCAGTCATAATCGCTCCTAACGGTCAAAATAAACAGGTTTCTAGCAACTTGAAGCAACTAGACAATTGTCACAACACCCCTAAGACCTGCCTTTGGGTAGCTAAATAGGTAGTATTTAACCTACTCTTAAGTATTAAATATAGTAGTAAACGTAATAATATGCTGTCAATTGGGTAGTTTTACTGAAAGAATGCCCAAATGGATCAGTTTCTTGATAAACCAACTAAGCCCATCGATATCATCCTTGCCGATGCCAATCCTATAGTACTGACGGCCATGTCTGAAATCCTGGAAAACGATCGACGCTTTTCTTTAGTAGCCACATCAGCAACGGCAGAGGGTTTTTTTGCTACGGCGCTTCGAATCCCTGTGCAAATTGGAATTATTGATTGGAACCTCCCGTCCCTCGGTGGCGCAAAGCTAATTGAAATCCTGCGAGACAATGATAAGGCACCCCGCCTGGTGGTCTATGCTGAAGATACCGCTGACCTGCCGCGCCTTGCTATGAACGCAGGTGCTGCTGCTTTTGCTCCGCGCTCCTCATCCCCTGAAACCTTGCTCGATATTTGCATGGAAGTTGCAAATGGTAAGATGGTGTTTCCTTTCCTTGACGTTCGCGAGCTACAAACCGATCCAATCCACCAATTATCACAAAAAGAACGTGTCATTTTAAAAGCACTTTCCAAAGGATTAACCAATCGTGAATTGGCATCTGACCTTGATATTTCAATCAACACGGTGAAGTTTCATTTATCCAATCTCTTTGATAAGCTTGCTGTCAAAAATCGTGCTCAAGCCATCGCATTCTTTTACTCATCAAGTCTGGCGCTTAATCAAAAAGATCCAGACGGTATACCCAGATAGACTGAAAGATTTCTTGACTTGCTGGGCCAAGCAACACTTTTTTGGCAAAGTTTTAATGCTTGCAAAAAGGCGCAAATCACATGTCATTCCACCCGATCGAACAGGCCCCCGGCCGCTTAAACCGTTCCGAACTTGCCGTACCAGGCTCTCAACCCGAAATGTTTGAAAAGGCTGCAAAATCTGATGTTGATGTAATCTTTCTAGACCTTGAAGACGCAGTCGCGCCAGATGAAAAAGAAGGGGCCCGCAAGAACATCATAAGGGCTCTAAACGAAGTCGATTGGGGTACCAAATCCATGTCCATTCGAATCAACGGATTAGATACCCATTACATGTATCGCGACGTTGTAGACATCGTGGAGCAGGCGGGTGAACGGCTGGATTTGATCATGATACCAAAGGTGGGCACCGCCGCAGACGTTTATGCGGTAGATATGATGGTAACTCAGATTGAAGACGCCAAAGGCTACAGAAAACGCATAGGCTTTGAACACATCATTGAGACAGCTTTAGGCATGCAAAATATCACCGAAATTGCGGGCGCCTCTAAACGTAATGAAAGTCTCCATTTTGGCGTTGCAGACTATGCCGCATCCACCCGTGCACGCACGACTGTAATCGGTGGAGTTAACGAAAACTATGCCGTTTTGACTGATCCAGACGCCAACGAAAATCGTGAAACCCACTGGGGTGACATGTGGCATTATGCACTCGCCCGTATGGTGGTCGCCGCCCGTGCAAACGGCCTGCGCCCAATCGATGGACCGTTTGGCGATTTCAAAGACGTGGAAGGTTACCGCGC
>DLZA01000015.1:2522-3748 GCA_003447515.1 Paracoccaceae bacterium | reverse complement strand
GCTAACGAAGTTATGAGTCCATCTGAAGCCGAAATTAGCAAAGCCCAACGCATCCTTAAAGCGATGGAAGAAGCCGAAGCCGCTGGTAAAGGCGCAGTCTCACTAGACGGCCGTCTGATAGACTACGCATCTATCCGCCAAGCCGAAGTCCTGGTAGAAAAAGCCAAGCAAATCGCCAACAGCTAATTTTAAAATCAGCGTAGCGCGTTAAAGCGCTACGCCTGTGCTAAACCCAATGCCCGTGCGCCTGGAGCACGATACATTGCCTAATTCTCAACCCATTGGATTTTATGAAGCTTTCGTCGTGGAGTTGCTTGGGTTTTGTCTCCTAAAAAATGCCAATGTTCTTCATGTCTACAGATAATAAGGGTATCGTATACTCGGAAGCAATTGTAGCAAAACGTGTTAGTTGGTATAACATTGACTTTAATAATATACCGCATTTCTTATAAGCTAAGAGTTTTTGATCAAATTTTCTATTTCATAAAAATACAAATAAGAATGATTTAATATGAAAATGTTTCATCCTTTTTGTCTTATACTTTCTAAGTATTGCACAATATTTACTTTCAAAACTTTAGCTATTGTTTTGCTTCTGTTTCCAATACATTCCTCACTGTTAGCCGCAGGTCAGGATAGTAGTCATTCATTTTTGCCTTCAATTGTTGTGAAGGTTAGTCTGTCGACACAAACTATGAAGGTTTACCAAAACGGCGTTGCTACTTTTGAATGGCCAGTTTCAACCGCTCGCCCCGGCAAATCAACTCCCAAGGGTATTTGGACGGCTAAGTGGCTGTCACGGAATCATAAATCAAGTCGCTACAATAATGCTCCGATGCCATATTCAATTTTTTATGATGGCAATTTTGCCGTTCACGGAACCGATCAAGTCCATCACCTTGGTTCACCTGCCTCAGCCGGATGCATCCGCTTACATCCTGACAATGCGTCTGTACTATTCTCATTAGTTGAAGCTGCAGGGTTAAAAAACACAGTGATCAGTGTTCTTAACTAGATGACCAGACTTAAGGCTCTCCGTCGTAACGTTTACGATTTGGCCAAGTGACACCGGTTACACACTCTTTGACTATAGACATGAAATTTAAATGAAATACCATTACACTGACTAAGATGCTGTTGCTGAATTTGGTATATTTTTTCATTTGAGTGGTGCCCAGGGGTAGAATTGAACTACCGACACGAGGATTTTCAGTCCACTGCTCTAC
>DLZA01000015.1:0-2211 GCA_003447515.1 Paracoccaceae bacterium | reverse complement strand
GATTTTCAGTCCACTGCTCTACCACTGAGCTACCCGGGCACAGGGTTTGGAAAAAATAACCTACCTGTGGTTTTCGCGTTTTAAGATAGCCTCGATTAACTGGCAAGCAGATTCTGCGACCTCAGTGAACTTTTGGCTCTTGTGCGCCCTGATCCGATGAAACGCCGTCTTCATCATCTGTTGCGCCACCCGGGATAAAATAGTCTTCGGTTAGCCATTTTCCCAAATCCACATCCGCGCAGCGTTTAGAACAAAACGGGCGGTATTTCGCATCTGGGTCTTTTTTACATATTGGGCACGCCATTATTGCAACAACTCTGATAAGGGCAATCTTTCGCGTTTGCGTTGTAATTCAAAATGGCCCAATCCAGTCCACCCCACAAGCGCCGTTTCGATGCCGTCGACCTTAAAGCCTGCTCGCAAAACCTGTTCCACCTGACGCTGATCTTTCCGCGCCATAGGTGCAAAATCAACAACGATCTGCCCACCCAACCCACGCAACCGCAATTGCCGTGGCAAATCCCGGGCCGCTGCCAAATTTGTCTTCAATCCTGCCGCAAAGGACGTATCCGGGCCCGTGTTTACATCCACCGCCACCAGCGCAGACGTTGGCTCAATCGCCATCCAAGCACCGCCTGACAAAAATGCATTTGGCGACAGCAACGCATCAATGGAGTCGCGAAAACCTAGCAGCTCTAAACCACCTTCATCTTGCATCACATCGTCCGGATCAGGATCAACCCACTCGCGCCAAGCCACCTGTGCGGCACTTTCTGCTTCCCGCAGCAATACTGGCTCTCCTAAAGGTTGAGCTAACACCGTTTCAGCAGCGTTCCGCATAGCCGATATGTCTTCAAACACTGCAGCGGCATCTACACCTTCGGACACTGATCGAACAATCAACCCAAGAACCTGGTCAGCGCCCTCAAGTGCCTCATTTGCCACTTCCAACAGACGATCTCGCTCATCTTCATCGCGAATTTTGCGGGCAACGTTCAGGCCAGGCGCATGCGGCGTCACAATGCAATATCGGCTCTTAAATAGAAGCTTAGGCGATACTGGCGAAGCTTTAGACCCTTCTGCGTGTGTCGAGACTTGCACTAACAACGTCTCACCTGCCGTGATGCCCTTAGCCTGCCGCAAATACCCTGTTTGACCTTTCCCGAGGTCAAGCATAATGCCGCTCTGTCCCTTCATTGGACGCATTGTTTTGGCACGATAAATCATGCCAGGACGCGGGCCTGTGTCTTGTCGGTCCACCAGAAAATCCGTCAAACGACCATTATCAATCAACGCCGCACAATCACGACCACCTATTTGATCAAGTATTACCAAACGCCCCTTTTTCATTAAATACCCGTCCCTGCCAGCATACCAGCCGTCTCTGACAAAGGCAGGCCGACTACGTTCGAATAAGAGCCGTTAATTGATGGTATCAACGCTGCCGCACGCCCCTGAATGGCATAGCCACCTGCCTTACCCTTCCATTCTTCACTGTCCAAATAAGCTGTCATTTCACTGTCGGATATTCGTTTAAACCGTACACGTGTCACCACATCACGTATACTCACACGAGTACCTTTAAGAACAGCCACGCCTGTTATCACCTGGTGACGACGCCCTGACAACAATGTTAGGAATTTATGCGCCTCAGCCCGGTCCACAGGTTTTTCCATGATGCGCGTACCAACTGCCACAGTAGTGTCTGCGCACAGCACCACATCGAACGGATCGGACTTAATTGCCAAAGCTTTTTCTTTGGCTAAACGCCGCACATAAACTCGCGGGCTCTCACCAGGAATTGGGGTTTCATCGATATCCGCTGGTCTTACTTCTTCGGGCACAATACCAATCTGCGCCAACAGCTCTAACCTCCGTGGGCTTGCCGATCCGAGTATCAATCTCATTGAATCAGCCCCACAAAACGTTACTTGTAACGATAGTTAATACGCCCTTTAGTCAAATCATAAGGCGTCATTTCTACCTGAACCTTATCACCTGCCAGAACACGAATGCGGTTTTTGCGCATCTTACCAGCAGTGTGAGCAATAATCTCATGGCCGTTTTCAAGCTCTACCCGAAACGTCGCGTTCGGCAGCAGCTCGACAACGACACCATCGAATTCGAGAAGTTCTTCTTTAGCCATGTTTTCTCCAGCTTGGGCAGCACAACCGTTTGGCTACCTATCATGCGCGGTTACATGACCTCCAT
>DLZA01000166.1:23265-24908 GCA_003447515.1 Paracoccaceae bacterium | reverse complement strand
TCAAAAACATCTTTAGACAGCACGTCGTTTGCCTTCTCCAAAACGCTACTGACTGCAGCGACCTCTAAAGCGTTAAATCCAGGACTTACAAATATCTCAAACCGCATAGCAGAACCCTCCGATATATAAGCAAATTGAGTTGAATCCCGATCAGATATTACCCATTAACCGCAGCTCATTAACGCATTAATAACTCGCAGATCACGCTCAAGCCAAGAGGTTCAGCCGCAAAAGGCATAAAAAAAGCCGATTTTGAGACATATAATGAAGAAGATTTCATCAATTTCCATTATCTTCAACTACATGAAATTTTTTCATCAAAAAACTGTGATTATTCTCAAACACATACTTAAGAACATAAAACTTGGTATAAACGTAATAAATGTGTGCATTTTCGACAATATAAGGCTTTTCCACTGATCTTTGACCACTTTCCAGAACTAAGAAATCCCCGTTAACTCATATATTCTTGATCTACGACGACGTAAGAATAAGGGCATCAGCGCCATTACCTGTACCTCTATTCGTCACCAGGTACGCCATAAGACGGCGCAGCACGCGGGTCGAGCGCACGTTTCACGTAATCTGCCATCTGCGGCTTGTATACGTCCCACGCGGCAGAAATTGCTTTTATCGGGCAGCCTTCAGTCCAATCACATCGCAAATCCGCGCTAGGCCATTGCACATCATCACAAATCTGCATTCCTGCTGAATGAAGTGGTCCAGCTTCACCGCCCTCTGCAAGACCAGCCTGCATCGCAGCAATTAGGCGATCTCCAATGTGACCAGTGGCAGCTTCAAATTCCTTAACAATCGCTTGTGGCACACGGTCATTCGCCAGCAAATTACCTGCAGACAACACATCTTTTCCATGTGCTTCTGCCCAAATACCAAGAGAGTTCGGACCAGAATGAATGGCAGTATTACCCACCTTATCTATCGCTAAAACTTGGCGATATTCGAGAAAAGGCGCTTGGTCTTTGACACCTGCGATTGCCTCCTGCGCGGACATGCCTCCTTGAATTAGATCAAGCGCAAAGGGGCCAAGCCGTGGATCAGTTATATTTTGACTTGCAACCGCACCCACACTCGAGCGCGTATATGCACAGCGCGCGGCAACAGCGGGAGATGACGATGAAATCGCTATTCCAAACATGCCTGTTTTCACGCAACGCGCCACCAATGAAAAAGTCATGGGATCACAGCCGTACCATCGATTTCGACCAACCATTCGGGCCGTGCAAGCGCTTGTACCACCAGCCCCGTAGATACAGGATGCACCTCTTTGATGTATTCGCCAATGGTACGATAGATCACCTCTCGGTGGCGCACATCAGTGATGTAGACAACAATTTTAACAAGGTGCTCCATCTCACCACCCGCTTCTTTGATCAACTGACGGATGTTCTGCATCACTTTATGAGTTTGTTCCGCAGGGTCATGGCTGTCGATGTTCACAGCATCGTCCAAATTTTGTGGACATTGACCGCGCAGATAGACTGTTTTGCCACCCTGCGTGACAACAGCCTGACACAAATCATTATCAAGTTTCTGTTCCGGATAGGTCGCCGCAGTATTGAATTTGCGAATGCGAGTATGTGCCATGATCGTTCCTCAAATATGCAGAGCAAAGTGACGCTAAC
>DLZA01000166.1:0-22885 GCA_003447515.1 Paracoccaceae bacterium | reverse complement strand
TGACACGACCTGTCAGTGCCCAAAATACGCTGCAGCCAACCTTTCATCATTCGCCAGCTCTGACGGCGCACCCGAGGCAGCAATATGACCATTTTCCATAACGTAAACCTTTTCGGCAAGTGTCATCGCAAAATTTGCATTCTGCTCGGTCATGACAACCGTCAGACCGAATTCACCGCGCAAACGCCGCAGAACTTCGGCAATTTCTAAACAAACCTTCGGTGCGAGGCCAATAGTTGGCTCATCAACCAATAATAATCGTGGAGACGACATTAATGCACGGCCCAACGAAACCATCTGCCGCTCTCCACCTGATTGGGTCGAGGTTTCCTGATCTTCGCGCTCAGCCAATCGTGGGAACAAAGTGTGAATCATACCCATATTATTTTCGATATCATCGCGGGCGGTATAGCTGCCAACCAAAAGGTTGTCGCGCACCGTCATGTATGGGAACAAATTAAACCGCTCAGGAGCGTAGCCAATCCCACGTTTCACCACATCCGCTGTAGATTTTCCGACGAGCGACAAACCATCAAACCGCATATCCCCCGTCATTTTCGTTAATCCCATAATACTATCAAGTAGAGTCGATTTCCCCGCACCATTCGCACCGATCAATGCAATCGCACCGCCCTCTTCCACGTCAAATGATACGTTATGCAATGCTTGCGCTTTGCCGTAAAAAGCGGACAAGTTTTCAATCTCTAGAAATGCCATTACGCTTCCCCCAGATAGGATGCACGTACCTCATCGCTGGTTATGACGTCTGCGTACGAACCTTGCGAAATCATACTGCCATGGTTGATGGCAATGGCAGTATCCACCAGAGGTTCCAGCGCTTTCAGATCATGGCTAACGATCAGAAATGTCATCCCATCAGAACGCATCTTTTGCACCAAATCACTGATCATTGCGATTTCGGCTACAGTCAGGCCTGCGAAGACCTCATCAAGCAACAGCACTTTCGGGTCTGTCGCCATAGTCCGCGCCATTTCTAGTTTGCGCAAATCGCCCATCGACAGCTCCGCTGGGGTGCGCTCAAGATCATCTTCGGAGAAGCCGACGGAAAGCGCTAGTTCTAGCTCGCGATCACGGTTTGGACTATTCAAGATCATACCGAGAACACTGTCAGGCATTAGCCCAACTCGAATATTCTCGGCCACTGTCATGTCAGAAAATGGTCGAGGCACTTGATATGTACGACTTACTCCACGGCGAATACGTAAGGGCGTAGACAGATTTGTGATCTCCTCAGTCCCTAACTTGATCGAGCCCGACGTTTGGCGATGCTCACCCATAACCTGACTAAAAACAGTTGTCTTTCCCGCTCCGTTTGGCCCAATCAGTCCAACGGATTGCCCTGCCTCAATCTCGAACGACAAATCATTCGTCGCAGTCAGGCCCCCAAATTTCTTCACCAGATTGGTGACGGTCAACGACATGCTCATGACCGCGCCCTTACTTTGATCCAGCTTTGATTGATAATCTCATAGATCCCTTTGGGTTGGTACATATACAATAGCAATGCCACCCCACCATAAATAAAATAACGCTCTGCACCTGGCAGGTAAGGCCGCAGATATTCCAGCAGAAAGGTCAGAAAAAAAGCGCCTATTATGGGCCCAATCGTCGTGGATGCCCCGCCAATCAAAGCGGCTACAATAATCGTAAATACAAAGTTGATATCAAACAATGCACGCGGCGCTATGGACCCAAGGTAGTGTACATACATTGCGCCCCCGAGCCCCGCAATCATCGCACTTAATAGAAAAGCAAACAGCTTGAGCCGTGTCACAGACAGCCCCGAGCCCTTCACCGCTTCTTCATTCATTCCAATGGCAGACAGCGCAGTGCCGATACGCGTGCGCATCACAAGCCAGACACTAAAAGCAACAATCACCATCAAAGTCAGCGACATGTAATACCCATTCACTGCCCCACGCGTCAGCGTTGGCAGACCCGACATCCCACGTGTGCCACCCGTAAGATCGGGCCTTACAACTTGGACGAGTTGATAGATTAATTCCATATATGCCAGCGTAATCAGCGCAAAATAACTGCCTTTGATGCGCAAAGCCGGTAAAACAACAATCAAACCACCAATCATGGTCACGCCCACCGCAATTGGAATGGAAAGTTCCAAAGGAAAATCGAAGCGCTTAGTTAATATGGCCGTGGTGTACGCACCAATCCCAATCAAAAATGGATGCCCAAAACTTACGTACCCTGTGCGCCCAGACAGTACATCCCAACTGATCGCAAACACCGCCAAAAAATTCGCAAAAATGATGATCCGCAGTGTACCTTTGGACACCAGTTCGGGGAGCAGAAACATGAACCCAACGAAGCCAGCCCAAGCCACAAAATGATACCAACGCAATCCCATGGCTAAAGTTCCTCTCGTCCAAAGAGGCCCTTGGGCCGTAAAATTAAAACCGCAATGATCAGCACCATGGTCATCACTCCACGAAGCTCGGGCGCGATAAAGGCAGATGTCATTACCTCCATAAACCCAATAATATGTGCTACAATGAGCGTACCAATAATTGACCCGATACCACCCACAATCACAACTGCAACAGCTATAATAAGTGGCGCAACCCACATGCCAGGATATAGCTGTGTGTAACTGGCAAAGAACACACCCGAGACTGCGCCAAGCATCCCTGAAATCCCCCACGTGATCATATTGATGCGATTTGCGTCAATCCCGGAAATAGCTGCACCTTTAGGGTCCATCGACACTGCTTGCATGGCTCGACCCGTATGGGTTTTACGTACAAACAGATAGAGAGAAATGAGGATCACCCAACTTGCCACCGCCGCAAACAAATTCGAATATGGGATTGCTGCGCCACCAATACGTTCAACTCCCGGAATGATTGGCAGCAAAATTTTGGAACTATCGCCAAATAATAAGACGATACCTGCTTGCAAAACAACGGCAAGGATCAGCGACGAAATTTCAACCGCCACATGGTCGCCCTTAAGCGGTTTCACAAGCAAACGATATTTTAACAAACCCATTAGGCAACCAAGGATCGCGGCTAAAAGAACGCCTGCAATTTTGGGCATTCCAAGTGTTTGCGCAAAATAGAAATATGTGTACCCGCCGATCAGCAAATATGCGCCATAGGCAAGGTTAAGGATACGTCCAACACTAAAAATCAGCGTGAACCCCATCGCAATCAATGCGTATAGCCCGCTCAGCAATAGTCCTTGGATCAGGATTTGCGCCATAAAATCATGCCTGTAAGAGAAATCATTGAGGACGGCGCGAAGTGTCCGCGCCATCCATCAGGAAGAATTACTTCTTAACCCAGCTAGGGAGGGAAAATGTCGTTGTTGCAAATTCAGGCGGATAGACCACCCCAACACTGCCATCTTCTTTCCATTGCACAACAACCATGGACGGCGCCGCATCTTCATAAGGTGCGGTTAAGTCAAACAGAGCATTATGCGGATAAGTGCGGCCCGTGACCGGTTCAACGGTATCTTTGTCCCAAAAACCGTAGCGTAGGACCAATTTACCATCTTTTTCCAGCGTAAGGTCCTGCTTCTCCATTGCTTCAGACCATTTTTTTACATCGCCAAAACCACCAGCTTCTTCAGCTGCTGCCATGGCTTGTTTCATGCCATAATAAGCATTGAAACCATTGAAGTGCGGCATCATTGGCCGCGACTTATATTTAGTTTGGTAGGCCTTAACAAAAGCTTCAGACGTTGGATCCAGCGCGTAACCAACAGACGGAACAGGAGACAACGTAGAAATTCCCCCGCCTTGTCCACCGGTATCTTCCCAGTACTCCATCCCAAGCGCTGATACATTCACACCTGTCATTCCCATTGGCACTTGCAGCTTCACATACTGCGATGAAATCACCTGAGAGTTCACAGAAGACACCTGATAAATGAAGTCTGCACCAGACGCTTCTGCCTTAGAAAACAGCGGTGCAAAGTCATTTGTGTTGATGTCATAAGTGATGATTTCTTTCACCTCAATCCCTGCCACAGGGCCAAGCGCCTCTGTTACCAGACCCGTAATTGCACCACCAAAAGCTGTGTCTTCAGCCAAAATAACAACGCTTTCCCAACCCATTTCTTTCTTGAGAACATCCGCACCAAAATTGATGTAGAGCGTTGCTAAAGCTTCATCTGACGCGATGTTCATGAAATACGGCGCCATGGTTTCTGGGTCTTCAACCACCATATCAATGATGCCGATGTAAGACGTCCATGTATCAAGTGTCGGAATTTGGAATTCTTGCATTCGAGGCAGCCAGCCTAAAGATACATCATCAATGGAACCTGAAATGATAAAATCCACCTCTTCGGTTTCGGCGAGATATTCATAGGCTTTCACGCCTTCAGTCACGTCTTCGCCAGTATCAGCACTGACCAAAACAATCTTTTCGCCCATTACACCACCGTTGGCGTTTAACTCTTCAATTGCAATCTCTGCGCCGCGAAGCGTGGATAAGCCTGTATCAGACGACAAAGATCCAATAAATCCCACTTTGATATCTGCGAAAGTAGCTGAACCAAGTAGCAGCGCACTCAGTGTTACCGTTGAAAACACAGTTTTCTTTAATTGCATAAAAATCTCCCTTGTTCTGATGAGACGGAAAATCTCCCAACTCCGTCGTATACTGTATACAGTGCACATAGTCAGATTCATTGCAACACTGGATTTTAAGGACTTTCAGCGGCTGAAGTTTCTAACACTCAGTATTTCGACATCTTGTTTTAGCACGCATACAACCAATGATTTCTGCGAAAGGCATATTAAAATAAAAATATTTTCCTTCGATGGCAGTTGCAAATTTACACAAGCCATAAGCAAAAAAGTTATTTTCCATCCGTTTAAATCATTAAAATTTCGATATTAGTAACAAATAGGATACCACAGAGAACCAATAAAAATTTAATAGTGAATATTGCCTTCTTCGTCGTGTATAATCGCATCCACATCGATTTCTACCATCATACCAGGCTGAGTTAGTCCTGCCTCAACTCCCGTCATCACAGGATCAATGCCCTTAAATACCTCCCCATGGGCTTTCACCAAACCCCCTGCAGCCGACATATCTGTGATATATGCCCTAGTCCGCACGACGTGGCGCATCTCTGCCCCCACTTCGCGCAATGCTCCTTCAATGCGGTCAAGGATGTAAACGCTTTGCGCGTAACAGTCGTTAGGTGCATGCAGTTTACCACTCGGCTCAATCGCTGTAGTCCCAGCGATATAAACAAATGGCCCGACGCGTTTCGCACGAGAATAGCTACCGATCTCTTCAAATCGTCCACCCGAATTCCACCTACGAAGTGTCATAGGCCAAGCCGCGTGCGAATAGCCTCGGCCGCGCTGTGCAAAGCGTTGGTTTCATCAGGTGTAAGTCGTATTTCCTCTACGCTTACCAACCCTGTAGCACCCAGATGCGCAGGCACACCTAGCACCACGCCAGACATACCATATTCACCTTGGAGCATCACTGAAACAGGCACGGGGCCCACCTTTGCGCCGCGAATGTGATCCATTAATTCAACCGAAGAATGCGCGGGAGCTATCGTGGCTGAACCTGACTTCTTAATCGCAACAACCTGTCCACCCCCCGTGATCGCGTCCTGTACGCAACCCGAAATTTGTTCATCGGATAAAAACCGCTCCAACCGCCGTCCTTTAATGCGCGCCAATGACGTAATTGGAGCCATTTCATCCCCGTGACTGCCTAATGTGATCGCAGACACATCATCAGGCGTTACACCGGCCGCCATTGCCAACGCATTGCGGAAACGCGAACTGTCAAGCGTCCCTGCCATCCCAAGAACCCGTTCGCGCGGGAACCCTGTAGCCCGAAGCATTTCAACCGTCATCTCATCAAGCGGATTGGTAACAACAATCACTATTGCATCGGGCGCAGAAGTTTTAATAGCCTCTCCAGCTGAGTGAATAACCCGTGTGTTTACATCAATCAGATCAGCCCGCGTCATACCGGGACTTCGGGCACGACCTGCAGTCACGACAACTAGATCAGCCCCTGCAACCAACGTCAAATCTTCGCCGCCCACACACCGCGCCTTCACACCCGTAATACCACTAGCGTGGTTGAGGTCGAGCGCTAAAGCCTCTGCCATTCCGGGTGCTATATCAATCAGTGAGATCTCTTCCGCCATATCCGCAATGGCTGCTAGATGCGCAATATTACCACCAACACCGCCAGCACCAACCAGCGCAATCTTAGAAAACCGCCGAGCGGTACGTTTGACAATAGCCCTCGGCGCAACCCATTTTGGCGAACGCCGAAAAAGCCCCCGCCGCATTGCTGTTCGACCATCCGTCCTTACCACTGCTGGTTTTTCGAGCGGCCCTTCGACCAGCTTGATTCCCAATCTCGCAGCTGTTTCACGCGCTAAGTCTGTAACAATATCGCTCGGCAAAACTTCAAAGACAATGCGGCTGTGTTTTCGCGCATCCTCAATATGTTCTGACCCTACGATGCGTGACATTATTCTGTCCGTCCATCCACTGATTCAATCGCTTTAGTCGCCGCCTGAACAGCAGTTTGAACAGAGTCTTCCGACCCAGAAATAAATAATCGGCCAAACCGACCAACCGCACGAACTTCGACCATATCGATTTCGGCAGACTTCTCAGCCTCATTTGCCGCAATTGAAATATAAGCCGCGGGAGCACATTCGATAATCCCCAGGGTTTGTCCTGGAACCAAAAGCGAACCCTTGCGCCACTTGTTCAATAGCTGCGCCTGATACGGCTCTACGCTTGTGATAATTTGCGTGTTTGTGATTGCTGGCTTCAACCGATCCGCCATTGTTGCACCCAGTTCTGAGAGCATTGCATCCCGAGCTGCAGTCACCTCAGCGTTACTCGGCGAGCGCAGAATAAAAAAGCCAAACTCCCGCTCCACCATTTGTGTCGTCGCCTCGACCGAGGAAGCCTTCAAAGCACGGTCGATCAGCGAAAAAACTCCGTTGCCTGGCGCAAATTCACCAATTAGCACAGTATCACCCGACAAAGGCACGGAACCCTGAACAGTAGCACCGTTATATGCGGCGAATTTTGGCTGTAAATTGTCGATCTGCATTAGCGCGCGAATTGTAATGTCACTCATTCGCCATACTCCTCATAGATATCGCGCCAAGGGCGGTTTTCATAGGCCACACGCTTGATATTGATCAGGTGCAGTGCTGTAACGTTGTCCGATGTGATACTGCCAGACCATGTGCCAGTGCCAAGCATAAAGGACGGTTCCAAATCAGTTGAATAACCCATGCCACCCAAAATCGCTGGTGTATTCACAAGGACGCGGCCCGTGGGCACCGCCGCAAACTGAGCCACGATTTCTGGATCGTTTGAGTGCAAGCAGGCTGAGTGGCCCCAGCCCTCAAACTTTGCAATATTAATCGACATCTCAATGCCATGCTGGCTGTCACGCACCTCATAGAAGGCTAAAACAGGATTCAACTTTTCTGCACTAAGCGGACGATGCCAACCAATTTCGGTCTCCTCAGACACCAAACAACGCGTTTTGGGCGGAATCGAAAACCCAGCAGCGTCCGCTAATGCTTGTGGGCTTTGCCCAACACGCTCTGCATTCATCGCTTGCTTACCCATAAAGATTACTTTGGATAAACGGTCACTTTCCGCAAGGGTGCAGAAATACGCTCCACGCATCTTCATTTCTTGGCGCAACTCACGCGCAATCTCGGGATCAGCTATTACCGCTTGTTCCGAAACACAGGCAGTACCGTAGTCAAAACACTTGGAGGTTACGATCATCTCAGCAACTTCGCCGATCTCACCACCCTTCGATTTATGAACATAACAGGGTACGTTGCCTGCACCAACAGCCAACGTCGGCTTACCACTTGAATAGGCCGCCTTTACCATCGCAGGGCCACCCGTCGCCATAACAACTGATGTGCGGCGGTGACTCATCAATTCGGCCGTGCCTGCAATGGTCACTTGGTCTAAACACTGAATCAAACCCTTCGGCGCACCCATTTGTTCAGCTGCGTCCGCCATCACCTTGATTGTCGCCATCCCACACTTAATGCCACGCGGATGTGGCGCACAAACAATTGCATTGCCTGCCTTCACTGCCGACAGTACCTTAAAAATAATCGTCGAAGTCGGGTTCGTAACTGGTATTAATGCTGCCACAACGCCCATAGGCTCGCCAAACGCCGCAACCTTCGTCGCATCATCACGCCACAACATTCCAAGCGTCGTCACATCACGTAGAAAATCCGCAACCGAAAGCGCGTTAAACAAATTCTTAAGCCGCTTATCAGGCACGTTCCCGTATCCTGTTTCTTCAACGGCCAGTGCGGCCAGCTCTTTGGCAACAGGTTCAATTGCCCGTGCCATCGAATCGACAATTGCATCTACATGCGCAGGGTCCGTGCCAAGAAATTTTTGATACGCCGTAAAAGCCGTTTCCGCGGTTCGCCGTGCAGCTGCAATGGATTTAAGATCATCGTCCATATCAACTTCCTCCCTTGGCTATTGCGTCCATGGCGGATCGCGCCGTGTCTATATCTTTGGCGGTAATCCCAATAGTATCAAGCCGCCGTCCCGCTGCCGCAACATCTGCACCCAAAATGGCACTCGCCAGCGTAATCATCGATTGCGTCACAGGCAGTTCAATCCCTGCCAGCTTTCCAGCTGACATAAGCGGCACGAGCGAGCCAATAACTCCATCACGCAACAATGCCTTAGCACCATCTTGATCCGGCACAGGCCTTTTAGCCTCTCCCTTTACAACACCGGCATGGGTTTCAATCAAAGTTTTCACACCCGCCAATCCACGGACACCAAAGGCTTTCGCAACAGACATCCGTTCTTTTGTCAATTGTTCGATTATATTGCGCTGTTCGATACCAATCAGAGCAGCAAAGTTCTGATTCTCCGCCAAAGGCGCCCCGCCCATGGGCACAGGCACTGCGCCTGAACCCAGTGCCGGACCACTCATCAACAACGCGGGAAACTCTACCAGAGCAGATCCATCTGCGAAGCCAGATGTTAGGACACTGTCACAAGCTTCTAAATTTGGAAGGTATTTGGCCAAACCTTCCAAAACATCATCCCGACCACTTGGTAGAGTTGCGGCAGCTACAGGTCCGCACGGAGATAAGTTTAAAACCGCACCCTCTGCCTTAACAAAAAACGGCAAACCTTGCGCTTCGACAATCGTTATATCTGCAGTACAGCCACCAATACGTAAAAACCAAGCAGTTTCAAGTGCGCCCAACGATCGACCAGGGGCCAAAACCAAAACCTGCCCATCAGACAGATGATCAGCCAATACCATCGCGTAGGTGCGTTGCTTGTGTACAGGCCCCGTCAGGTAAATCACGTCTGCTTCTCTAACGGACGCATCTAGTTCCGCCGTTGTTTGGATGGACGGCGACGTACGATCTACCTGATAAGTGCCAACTGGCCCAGCGCCGCGCAGAGAGACACCGCTCGACGAGCGCAATGCCTCCAGTTCGGACCCATAGGCTGAAAAGAGTGAGACTTTCGCCCCTTCAGCCAGGCTCAGCGCCGCAATAAGCCTCGCATCTTCACCGCCACCCAGCACTGAGATACGGTCATAGGACGGCACGTTTCTTGACTTTTTGGACGCAGACGAGCTTGAAGCCGCATCCGCGAATTCTGCAAACGCATTGGTCATGGAAGTATCCCTTCAGGCGTTAGATTTAACTAACCAGCAATGCCTTCAAGAATGGCTTCCAGTTCATCATGTGGGCGTGCGATCACATGGACAGACACCACTTCACCAACCTTGTTAGCTGCTGTCGCACCCGCGTCTGTTGCCGCCTTTACCGCGCCGACTTCGCCACGAACGAGCGTTGTTACCAACCCACCGCCCGCTTTTGTTTGTGCAACAATCGCAACGCTTGCTGCTTTGACCATCGCATCAGCCGCTTCAATAGAAGCGACCAAGCCACGTGTTTCGATCATACCTAGAGCCGATTGGCCCGCTGCTGGTTTCGCCATTGTTTTTCTCCTAAATGACAGTGATTATTTTGCGAGGGCGACTTTATCCACCACCGCGACAATTGTTGCATCTACGGGCGAACCCGCGCTTCCAGCCGCCATACGAGCCGCTGATCCTGTAGTAATAAGCACGGTGTCTCCAACGCCTGCACCCACCGTATCCGTGGCTACTTGTGCCTCTGATAAAACGCCACCAACGCCATCGGTGATGTCACACAGAAGCAAGGTCGCCCCAACTAGCTGTGTATCTTTGGCGGTGGCCGTGACCGTCCCAACAACGCGAGCTAGTTTCATCAGAAGTTCCCCAGATAACGGTCAAGTTCGATCTGTGTAACTTGGTTGTTGATAAACTCATTATAAAAATTCAATTCCCGCTCGCACATTTGCAAATAGATTTCCCACTGTGTTTCTCCCATGACGTCCTTGAGCCACGCAGACCCGCGGGCAAGATCAATTGCAGTGCCTAAATCCGTTGGGATCGGAGCTGCACGTTGAGATTCATAAGCATTGCCCAGCTCACATTCATCGGGCTCTATACTCTGCTCAATACCATCCAAACCCGCTGCAATATCAGCAGCCAGTAACAAATATGGATTAGCATCTGCACCCGCGTCACGCTTTTCGATCCGTGTGGCTGTGTTAGACCCTTGAATCACGCGCAAACCGACAGTGCGGTTGTCCAATCCCCAAGCTGTGTTGATCGGACAAAACGTGTAAGGCTGACGGCGACGGTACCCGTTCACTGTAGCAGAACCACAAACAGACGCTTCCGCCATCCGCTTTTGCAAACCACCCAAAAAATGTCGGCCCATCTCACTCAACTCACCCTTATTTGCGAAGACGTTCTTACCGTTTTCCCAAACTGAATAATGCGTATGGAACCCATTGCCACTCTCCTCAAAGAATGGCTTTGCCATAAAGGTCGCCTTGTAATCGTGCGCAGATGCCAGCTGCTTTACCAAAGTGCGGAATTCAACCGCACGATCTGCAGACAACATTGCTTCGCCGTAACGTATATTCACCTCAACCTGGCCGGCCGCATACTCCGGATTAGACTGCTCGATTGGGATACCGTACTCATTAATTTGTTGGCGGATCGGACCAAGCACATGCTCTAACTCCGCTGAACGATCAAGACCATAAACACCGATCCCCCGGTCTTTTGGCAAATTTGTTTCGGGGTCAAGCAGATAGAATTCGAGTTCCGTACCAACTTGTACCTGAAAGCCCATCTTTTCCGCACGCGTCAACTGTCGTTTCAAAACGTTGCGCGGATCAATCGGTAATTCGCTGTGATCCATTGCTTCAGAACGCCCCATGCACATCGCCACACCCGGCTCCCAAGGCAACTCTACAGGTTGTGTCATCGGAAACATGTGAAAATCAGGGTAGCCATTGTCAAAGTTCACATAGGGTGTGTCCCAGACATCGCATGTCATATCGATCGCGAACAAAGCGATAGAATAAGCATTTCCGTTCTTACAAATATTGTCCCAATGAGTTGCAGGGATGCGCTTTCCACGCATTATTCCACACATATCTCCTAAACCCATTACAACAGTATGCGTTCCCTCTGGTAATTTAAAGCTTTGATTAGACACATTTTTCTCCCTGTCCTACAGTCCTTGCTATCAAACTGTATTCTGTATACAGTATCCATAAATACAGTTTCCGCAAGGATTTTCTGATGTCGAAAGCTAACATTATAATAGTCGGTGGGGGAATAGCTGGCGCCATGACCGCGCTAAACCTCCAACGCAATGGCGAGCGTGTGACTCTCATCGATCGATGGGAGCCCGGTCATCCCCGTGCTGCCTCGACCGACTATAACCGCGTTATCCGCGCCATCTCCGGTCGTGATGAATTCTACACTAGATGGGCACGCGAAAGCCGCACGCGCTGGCTGGAACTTCAAACTGAGACTGGCCAGAAACTAATGTATGAATGTGGCGCTCTTATCCTCGCCACTAGGGGCCACTGTGACTGGGAAGACGCCACCGCTACCACCTTCGACCGTGTTGGTGTCCCCTACTACAAACTCAGCAAAGAGGAAGTGCAACAACGTTTTCCACAATTCAAAGTGGACGAAATCGAATACGCCTTGTTTGAACCTGAAGCCGGCCTCCTCATGGCGCACCGCTGTGTAATCACCGCCATTGACCTATTCAAGAAACTTGGCGGCACGGTCAAACGCGAAATCGTCACAACAGACGCAACCGAACGCCCAATGGTTAACGGAAAGCCGCTAGAGGCAGACGTGATAATCGTTGCTACAGGCGCTTGGATGGCAGAAATGTTTCCAAAAACAATCAAACCAATCAGTGCAATAATGGGAATAAACGTGCTTTACACTTCTACCCCTGACGGATCCGATGCGTTCGACATGGATAACATGCCTTGCTGGATCGATCATGGCCAAGGTTCATTCGGCATCCCAAGTTCGGAGGGATCAGGCGTCAAAGCCGCCGTTGTTATTCCAAACACACCTATCGATATTAACAACGACGAACGTTTGATCGAAAAACAATCGCTCAACAAAACCCGCCAATATATACGTCACCGACTCCCGGGCCTTGAAGGACAACGCATTGTGGACAGTAAATTTAATCAAGTCATCTTAACGCCCGACACACATTTTATCGTCGACTGGCATCCCAAACATAAAAACGTCCTGCTCGCTGGCGGTTGTTCGGGACACCTGTTCAAACACGGCCCAATCTTTGGCGAATTTACTGCTGGGGTTGCCATGAAAAACTATGGCACAGCCGACCGTTTCAAAATCGCGGGCCGCCGCAAACTCTCTCCTAAGGAGAGCCCAAGTGGACGTTAAGACTTAGTGCTGGCAACCAATAAAAACCTCAGCCTTCGGACAGATAAAGATAAACAAACCTCTGAACATAATTGCTTGAGGCCACCCATGCCATTGCCAAAAAGTAAATATCTCTGCTTCAGCCCCACTCAAAGACCGCTTCAATTTGGAGAATAACAGCTAGCTTTCGATCGGTTTAGGCACTTTTGCTTAGGTCTGACAAACGAGCTTAGGGATGCGTCAGGCTAGGATGTGACATCTTTTTGAATACCGACGACACGGATCAAAATAAAATTATAGATTAGCCGCGTGCACGCGAAAGAATTTGGCTACTTTTTCAGTCATTAAATCAGCTTTCACGTCTCCTGCGTCAAAGCTGGCCAGGGCGGCTGCCATTTCCGCATCGTTCGGAAAACCTGACTGGCCTTGCGCACGCGCAAACACATCCGAAATGTGCTTCTTCGTATGTTCGGGATGAAATTGGACACTGGCAGCTGGAAAGTCATATTCTAACGCACCCACTGGACAGTAATCCGCTATCCCCGTGACCTTAGCATTTGGGGGCACTTGGGTGACCTGATCCTGGTGCCACACATGCGCGTCCACCTCAATACCATTGAGATCAAATTGACGCACGCCAACAACGTTGCCACCTACAGTCTTTTCAGCCTTACCTCCAAACGTATCTGCCATGATCTGATGCCCAAAACAAATTCCGAAGATCGGCTTACCCACCACTTTGGTGTCCCGTAACAATTGGCGCAGTGGCTCCATCCACGGCGTATCATCGTAAACACCAAACTCTGACCCAGTCAGCAACAGTCCATCAAACGTATCCAGTCGCGGCATGGGCGCGCCACCCTCCGCCACATCAATCCGCGCAAATTCCGCATCAGACATCGCAGGTGCGATCCACTCGACAGTTTGCTCCCCAACGCTGGGTAATCCCTCCAACATTGGAACTGGATGTCGTGTCAGATCGAGAACGGCAATTCTCACCACTCATAGGCCCTATCAATTCCAGCCATCTTCACCCCCGTAAAAGCAGAAGCTTCAAAAGACAATGCACGCAGATCTTCAACCTCTAAGTTATGTACCGATGATTTACCACATGCCTTAGCCAATGCCGTGATTTCCATCGTCATCGCTGTCAGATACCGCGCCACACGTTCGGCACCCGCGTGGGGGTCCATGCGCTTCTCCAACTCTGGATCTTGCGTTGCCACGCCAACTGGACACATCCCTGTATGACAGTGGTGACAAGCCCCTGGAGATGTGCCAAGCTTCGCGTAATCTTCTAAATAACGGGGCGAATTACAGCCCATTGCGATCATCGCCGCATTTCCGATCATTACCGCATCTGCGCCCAAGGCGATCGCCTTGGCCGCATCGACACCTGATCGAATACCGCCCGCCGCAACAAGCGACACCTTATCCGACATCCCACATTCATCCAGACTTTCTCGCGCTGCACGAATGGCCGACATATTCGGAATACCTGTATGGTTAAGCAGAAGTTCAGGCGACGCACCAGTGCCGCCTTCCGCCCCATCTACCACGATAATATCAGCACCAGCCTTTGCCGCAACCGCCACATCGAACCGTGGACGCGTTGCACCCATCTTTATGGAAATTGGCACCTTATAGTTGGTCGCAATCCGCAGCTCTTCAATTTTTACAGCCAGATCATCGGCACCAAGGAAGTCTGGGTGTCGAATTGTCGACCGCTGATCCACGCCTTCAGGCAAAGTGCGCATCTTTGATACGCGCGGGGACACTTTCATCCCAAGCAGCAAGCCACCCGTTCCAGGCTTTGCGCCCTGCCCTACAACAATCTCGAGCCCATCCGCGCGACGCAGATGTTCCAGATCAATTCCATATCGGGCGGGTGACATTTGATAAACAAGCCTCTGCGAAGCCTCCCGCTCCTCTTCGAGCATCCCACCTTCACCCGTGCAGGTCATTGTTCCAACTTTGGATGCACCGTAACCTAACGAAGCTTTTGCAGATGCAGACAATGCACCAAAAGACATCGACGCGATATAGATTGGAATTTTTAGTTCGAGCGGATTTTCAACAATCCCACGTCCACCGCCTAAAATGGTTGTTGTATCACACTTCTCGCGGTAGCCTTCTAACGGTAGCCGCGTCATCGTTGCGGGCACAAACGTCAGGTCATCGAAAGTTGGCATCCGTTTATTAAAGGAATTGTAGCCACGCACCTGATAACGCCCCAGCTGAGCTAATGCGTGCACTTCCGAAATCGCTTCGGGTGTCCAGCGAGCTGAACCACCTTCGTCATAAGATGCGGGAACACCTGCTGGACGACCTTCTACAGCACCCGCATCTTTAAATCGAATTTCATCCTCGGGCGGCAGCTCGAATGGATAATCATATGGTTTGCTTAGATCATGAGCCATGCGCTTGCGTCCCTGCTTTCAAAATACCATAGGCGCTGGCCGGATACCAGTTTACGCCATTCCCGTGATGTGTCCACCAAGCCCAAAGGATCCAAAATAGTGTCCACTTCTGCAACTTCTTCAGCTGTAGGCTCAACTGCATGGGCATCCACGCCCAAACTTTCAATTTCGCCCGCAACCCAAATCTCACCTTCCCACAAAGCATCAGCGCAGCTTTCACCCGCCCCACCCAGCGCAATGATCTTACCGCTATGGGACATAAATCCAGACTGGTACCCAATCTTGCCTTCAACCACAATATTGCCGCCCTTCATGGCGACCCCAACGCGCGGTCCTGCATCACCTTTGACGTGAATCGTCCCGCCCATCATGGCCGCACCACAGGACATGCCCGCGTAGCCACCCACGGTGATGTGCCCTTTGGACATTCCCTCACCACAGGCCCAGCCAGCATTGCGTTCTATATCGATGGTCGCACCCACATTGAGCCCTCCACAGTAATATCCTGTGGAGCCTTCAAAACTAATTTTACATCCATCGGGCAATCCAATGCCAAGGTTGTGACGTGACAATGTATTGACCACACGGACTACCTTATCTGAGGCCGCAGCATCCTGGATTTCTTCATTAATTTCTTTTATGTGACGCTTACCAACCTCGATGATATGTTCGCTCATGCTGCTATGCTCCGATTGTTAACACCCCACAGCCCAGTCAAAGACGGTCCATCATGGTTGATCACATCACACTCATTGCTGAATACACGGCGCACGGCTTGTTCTTCAGTTGCCATTGCTAAATCACCATTTTGGTCTATCACAACTAACGGCTTCATCGCGAAGCGGTCTTTGGCAAAGCCAACCCCTTCTGTATTCGCAATCATGTAGGTAAAAACTCCATCAATGCTGCTAATAGATTTTCTGAGCGCCTGTTCCATACTAAGTCCTGCTTTAATCTGGTCACTAACCCAAACTGCAATTAGCTCGCTGTCGTTCTCGGTTAGGAAGCGGTAACCTCGACGTTCCAGCTTATCCCGCCACGTATAATAATCTGTGATCTGGCCATTGTGGACAATCGCTACATCACTAAATGGACGCGCCCAAAACGGATGACTTGCATTGGGCAGCACGCTAGACTCAGTTGCCAATCGCGCATGTCCTAAACCGTGCGTCCCTTGCATATCATGAACGCCGTGCTTGTCCGCCACTTCGGCAGAGCCACCCATGTCCTTGATGATCTCAAGTGAGCGCCCACAAGATTGAATTTCAATCCGATCCGTCAACTCATCCGCATCAGCAATCCAAGCGGCTAGATCGTTGGGATCTTTGATTTCCATACGAAAACAGTAGTGTTTATTAGCATCTTGAACAATCTTTGGCTCAGACAGTAAATCACTACCATTATCACGCAGAATGTTTGTAAAATCAGCCAAATCGGCATCCATCTGCATCTTACTAAACCCTATTCCCCTCAACACATATCCCACGTCGCGCGGTGGGCCATAAATTGCAAACCCTGTGCTATCGGCTCCACGGTGTTCCTGTGCATCCATTAAGTCGACTAAATCACGGCCAACAGCGCCAACGCCCTGCATTATTCGTCCTGCAATTCCACACATAAACAGACCCTCCACTTTCATTGTATACTGTATACAGCCCAATAAAACAGGCAAGGAGAAAATGAGCGCTTGTGACACAGGGGTTTCGCTTGCCAGTGTATTTGTGGATTCTGTATACGGTTAAAAGGAAATAAAGGACCAAGCATGAGCTTCAAAAGCATTCAACCCGCCCGTCGCCGCTTGGCAGACGAAGTTTATGACGAATTGATTGAGGCGATTATCCGCCGTGATGTTGGCCCTGGAGACAGCCTTGTTCAAGAAAAGCTCGCGAATGAAATGCAGATCAGCCGCACCCCAGTGCGTGAAGCATTGATGCGGCTGGAAAGTGAGGGTGTGCTAGAAGTCTCCAACCGCGGCAGCTTCCGTCTGTATCAAATGGATGATGAAGAAGTCAAAGAGCTATATCAATCCCGCGCAGCAGTTGAAGGGCAATGCGCACGCATTCTGGCAGTAAACCATACACAAGACGACATCGACACTCTTCGCCACGTTGTCGAAAAGGAAGAGAATATCCCGGACAAAACAGCGCGAAGCTATTTTGAAGCCAACCGCAACATTCATATGGCCTTTGTAAAGCAAGCCAACAATCGTTTTCTCATGGATATGTTCAACATGATTTGGGGCAAAGCTTTGGTCTTTCCTCTTTTCGCCACCATTGAGAACGTCAAATTGGAAAAATCACTCGGCGATCATATGCAACTAATAGAAGTCATCGCCAGTGGCGACAAAACCGAAGCACTCGAAGTATTCACAGATCACATTCAAGACGGCTTCGACCTACAAATCAAAGGGTTGCACGCCAATTAGATTTGCGCAGTAGTTACTCGCGCCACCAGCTCAGGCTGCAACTCCTCACGGCTAATGTCCAGGCTATCCCCCGCGATCAACCGTACTATTAAATCCGCCGCCTGCCCACCAATGGTGCGTGCGGGCAAGCGCACTGTGCTCAGGGCAGGCTCCATATCTTTGGAACCTTTGAAATCGCCAATCCCCATGACGCTTATATCTCCTGGTACACGCACCCCCATTTGCATTGCAGCATATAGACATCCCTGTGCGATCACGTCATTTCCACACAATAATGCACTCGGCCGATCTTTTTGTGACAATATTTCCAGACAAACGGCCTTCGCTTGAGACACACTGTAAGGCGTCATCCACTGCCTCGAAGGTGGCAACGAAATTCCAGCGGTGGCCAAAACCTCTTTGGCCCCGCGCAACCGATCAAACGATCGGTCGTTCCCTTGCGTATCCGGAAACACTGCACCAATATCTCTATGCCCTAGATCTAACAGGTGCTGTGCTCCCATGCGGCCCGCCAGAAGATTTTGTGTGCCCACACATGATATCCTCGATCTTTCGTTGTAATTCCAAACAGCAACCACAGGCAATTTTTGCTGCTTCAGCAATAAAAATGTCTCTTCAGAATGCTCCAACCCAATTAGAGCGATACCATCCACGCGGTGTTCTAATAATTTACGTACCACCGCGTATTCGCGCTCCAAGTCATACCCATGCGAAGTCATCAAAATCGTAAACCCCACCGACTCCAACTTTTCTGAAAACGACTGAACTAACTCGGCAAAGATCGCATGATCAATCGTTGGCACCACCAACCCCACTGTCCCAGAGCGCTTCCCATGCATTGCCTGCGCCGCCCGATTACGGATGTACCCCAACCGTCTCACCGCACGATCAATCTTCTTGCGAGTCGCAGGATTAACCAAGTCGGGGTGATTAAACGTCCGCGACACCGTCGATGCAGACACTTTTGCGGCTCGCGCAACAGTCGTAATATCAACCTTACTCTGATGTTTTTTAACCATTAAAGTTATCCTAATAGCTAATTTTATGAAAACATTTGCAAAACTATTTTCATTCCATAGCTTGGTGCCTTACCAAAGGTCAACCAGCTGCCCTTTGAAAATTTCGTTTGGAGGCGGAATGGAATTTATTTATTACTTCGGTGAGGTGTTTACCTTCTGGTCGTTCAGTCTGTTGTTACTTGGCACCATCTTTGGTCTGATATTAGGCGCAACCCCTGGCCTATCACCAACGATGGCGGTCGCTCTAGCAATCCCTTTCACATTCAAACTAGAGCCAGCACAGGGTTTGATTTTATTGGGTGCACTGTACACATCCACCGTTGCTGGCGGTGCAGTCTCTGCAATTTTGTTAAAAATCCCCGGTGCGCCAGCAAACATTGCAACCACACTTGACGGTCACGCAATGGCGCAAAAAGGTGAAGGTGCTCGCGCGCTACAAGTTTCATTTCTAGCGTCTTTATTTGGTGGCGTCATCGGTGTCTTACTATTAATTTTCCTTACTCCAATTCTGGCGCAATGGGCGCTTGCGTTCGGCCCATCCGAAAGTTTTTGGGTCGCCATTCTTGGGGTTACCATTATTGGTACACTGGGCGGCGGATCAGTAGTCAAAGGTCTTCTTGCTGGTTGCATCGGCCTTTGGCTCTCAACAATCGGGTTTGACGATATCCTTGGAACACAACGGTTTATCTTTCACTCATCCCTCTCTGGTGGCATCAACATCATTGCCGCCCTCATAGGACTCTTCGCAATTCCACAGGTGATTTCCATGTTTGCGAAGGGTCGCCAAACCCAAGACATGGAGGTAATTGACGTCAAACCCCATTCGCTGTTTAAATCTGTGCGTGAGGTTTTTTCCTCGGTCCGCGCCCTTGGCATCGGCACAACTGTGGGTTCCATCATTGGCCTTATTCCAGGTGTAGGTGGTCAAATCGCAGGCCTTGTAGCCTATGACCAATCCAAAAACTTCTCACCTGATCGCAAAAGATTTGGGAAAGGCCATCCCGAAGGGGTTATCGCCGCCGAAAGTGCGAACAACGCCATGGTCGGCCCCTCACTTGTACCGCTGCTCACGCTGTCGATCCCTGGTAGCCCAACAGCGGCTGTTCTCCTTGGTGGCCTTATAATTCATGGTATTTTCCCTGGCCCAAATATCTTTCGTGATTACCCAGCTGTGGTTTGGCCCTTCATCAACTCCATGCTAATCGGTCAGGTACTGATGTGTATTTTTGGCCTCGCCATCGCTGGCTACGCCGCACGCATTGCGAGAGTTCCACCTCATATCATGGCCGCCATCGTTCTTACGCTAGCAATCTTTGGCAGCTACTCGGTGCAAACCTCCATGAACGACGTTTATGTGATGATGATCCTAGGTGTCGGAATGTATTTCCTGGAACGCTACGGTTATTCGGCAGCTCCTCTGGTTCTCGGCCTAATCCTTGGGCCCATAGCCGAAGGCAACTTCGTCGAAGGCTCCATGATCGCTAACGCACAAAATGGTGTCGCCACCTATTTCCTCATGGGCACACTGAACTTGGTGTTAATCCTCATGGTCGTTGCCTCAATAAGCTATTCGGTCTGGTTAGAACTGCGTAGCAGCAAGACAGGATTACCATCATGAATCGCCTAGAACACGCCATTCCTGCGGGAGTTATTATGCTCGTCGGCCTTTGGGTCGCATGGATCAGCTTCACTCAAAACCCCGCCGAAGCTTTTTTGTTTCCACGCTTAATTTCAACGATTTTTTTGACACTCTCCATTTGGACCTTTGTTGCCGCGTGGGTCAAACCTTCAGAGGTAAACGCCACCATTTCCGCCACAACCTGGATGAACATTTTACCAGGCCTGATTATTGGTGCAATTTGTGTTTTTTGGATGGGCAAAGCATTTGGTTTTTACACCGCCAGCATCATTACGGTTTTCACACTGATTTCGTACTATGACCCAGCACCACATCGGCAGATCAGCAGTTGGATTAAGCGCATACTTATCACTGCAGGTTTCATCGCTGTGATGTACCTTTTATTTGCAATGCTCCTTGGCGTCTTCACTCCAAGGGAAACTCTGTTTCGCTAAACAACCGCGCAACAGTTAACTAAGAACTCTCGGGAGGAGTTATCATGAAGAAACTACTAGCAGGGGCAGCCATCGTGCTTGCCGCAATTACCGGAACTGCACAGGCTGAAAGCCACGCAAACTACCCGGATCGCCCAGTAATGATGGTTGTAAGCTATGGTGCTGGGGGTGCTACAGACTTTCAAGCACGCATCGTAACAATGACTGCTGGCAATAAAGACGCTCTTGGCATGCCGATTGCAATCCTTAATAAGCCGGGAGCAGGTGGCCGCGTTGGCTGGAACTGGTTCGCTACTCAAGCTGAAGCAGATGGATATACATTATCTGCCTACAACGTACCGCACTTCATCGCGCAGTCGATCAAAGGTGGCGTTGAATACTCCACCGACAGCTTTGAGCCAATCGCAAACTGGGGCGCTGACCCTGCTGTTTTTGTTGTTGCGGCAGACAGCAAATTTAATTCTATGGCGGATGTAGTGGACTTCGCGAAAGCCAACCCCGGCAAACTTACTTTTTCCGGCGCAGGACTATTCGTGGGTCACCACATCGCAGCACTACAACTTGAAAAAGCAGCAGATGTAAAATTAGCCTATATCCCCAATAAAAAAGGTGGTGCTGGAGCTATGAAAGCTGTCGTTGCAGGGGAAGTGCTCGGTGGTGTTAACAACCTCTCCGACGCATTTCGCGCACGTGAAGCAGGCACTGTGAAAATACTTGGTGTGTTCGATCTTGAACGCAATTCGTTCATGGATGACGTTCCAACTATGAAGGAGCAGGGCTTTAACATCGACAATGCATCCGTAAACTTCCGCGGTGTAATGGTTCCAAAAGGCACACCACAAGGTGTGATCGAAAAACTGGCCGCAACTGTGCCTAGCATGTTCGAAAACGGTCGTGTTGCCAAACGTATGAAAGCTGGCGGTTCACCAATGGCAATTATGAACCGAGAAGAGGTTCAGGCTATGTGGGCCAAGCGCCAAGCAACATTGGAAGAACTGCTCGCAGGTCTCTGATACTTCGTCGCCTTGGGTGGGGTTTGCTAAACCCACCCAAGGTAAACAAACGGCGTTTTTCGTAAGACCCTATGTTTGGATCTTACGAAAAACGCACAGAAACGGGAAATCTAACATGAATGTCCATGACGATCTGATCGCTGTAGATGACATCCTTAAGCGTGCCATTTCTGCACAAAGAGCATATGAGTCAGGCGCAACCCAAAACCGATACGATGGTGCGGCAAAAGCAGCAGCTTGGGCGATTATGGAACCCACACGCAACAAGACGCTAGCAGAATTGGCCGTGGCGACTACTGGGCTTGGCAACGTTCCAGACAAAATCATCAAAAATCATCGTAAAACGTTGGGCTTGATGCGCGACATCGCTGGCGCAAAAACATGTGGCGTGGTATCCGACGACGCAACGTTAGGTATTACAGAAATCGCACGCCCCGTAGGCGTGGTGGGGGCAGTAGTACCCTCCACAAACCCCGCGGCAACTCCCGCAAACAATATTATCAATGCTCTTAAAGGTGGCAACGCCATTATCGTGGCTCCATCACCCAAAGGTGTCGCTTCTTGCGAACTATTGCTTAGCTACATTCATTCGGAGTTTGACAAACTCAACCTATCTCATGACCTTGTTCAAATGCTTCCCGCACCGGGATCAAAAGCGAAAACTCAGCGTATGATGGAGGGCGTCAACCGTGTAATCTGCACAGGAAGCCAAAACAACGTTGAACGCGCACAAACCTGCGGCACGCCCGCCATTGCAGTGGGTGCCGGAAACGTAACAGTGATTGTTGATGAAACCGCTGACCTTGCAGCAACAGCTGAAAAAATTGCTGCGTCAAAAACCTTCGACAACGCTACATCTTGTTCATCAGAAAACGCCATCATAGTCGTCGACTCAATCTACGATGCCTTTATCTCCGAGATGGCTAGAGCAGGTGGCGCGCTTATTAAAGATGAAGCACGTATCGTCGCAAAACTATGGCCCGACGGACACCTAAACCGCAAAGTTATAGCACAGGATGCCGACAAGATGCTCGTAGCGCTCGGTTTTGAAGGTGAAGTACCCTCCAACACAAAATTCCTCGCTGTGGAAACCAAAGGTATTGGC
>DLZA01000355.1 GCA_003447515.1 Paracoccaceae bacterium | reverse complement strand
TGTGGCGAAGTTTAGGTGACGTTTCATTTTACGTTCCTCCCAGATGGCGCGCTAAATGTGCATAAGGTTAGTTTGAGCCGCTACCAAACCAGGCTTGGGTTAGAGAATTTGATGCTCGGCAATTCTACTCTTTATCCCTCCGAAAAATCTGCATATACAACCTCCAAACATTGAACATTCGAGAGTTCTTCATGACATATGTGGTCCTAGATAATTGTATTGCCTGCAAGCACACAGATTGTGTTGAGGTTTGCCCCGTCGATTGCTTTTATGAAGGTGAAAACATGCTAGTAATCCACCCCGACGAATGCATCGATTGTGGAGTGTGCGAGCCCGAGTGCCCTGTGGATGCCATCCGTCCAGATACGGAGCCAGATATGGAGAAGTGGGTTGAGTTCAACCGTGAGTACTCCGAAAAGTGGCCTGTAATTATAACTAAGATCGACCCTTTGCCTGACTCAGAAAAGCTAGATGGAGTAGAAAATAAGTTGGAAACGCATTTTTCACCGAATCCTGGTAGGGGTGGCTAGTTCTTTTTGTTTGCTAAAAAACAGTTACTTACCTCCACTAGAAGAGTAAGATTATCTGTGGTATTGAAATGCTTCAAATCATTCCCAAGGTATCAGTTTGGGACCTTCAAAAAGGACCATGAATTAAATGGCTAAAAAAAAGAACCTTGATTTTTCTGTGGATGATTTTGTTGTTTATCCAGCCCATGGTGTCGGAAAGATTGTAGATGTTGTAACGCAAGAAGTAGCCGGAATGGAGATGGAACTGTACGATATCGCCTTTGAGAAGGACAAGATGAAACTTAAGGTTCCGACTGATAAAGCTATAACTCATGGATTGCGTAGCCTTTCAGATGGCGATGTTGTGGACAAGAGTATGAAGACGCTCAAAGGCCGAGCTCGCGTGAAGCGTGCGATGTGGTCGCGTCGCGCGCAGGAGTACGAACAGAAGATAAACTCGGGTGATTTGATTTCTATTGCCGAAGTTGTGCGTGATTTGCACAGAAATGATGAGCAGCGCGAGCAATCTTATTCCGAACGTCAGCTTTATGAGGCCGCTTTGGAGCGCTTAACCCGCGAAGTGGCCGCTGTTCGCAGCGTAGAAGAGATGCAAGCACAAAGCGAGATTGATGCTGTGTTGAATAGTCGTGTTGTGCCAGTACCTGCCACGCCCACGATTTAACGTAAAAAATTGCTTTATCGAAAGACTTAATTGGCTTCACTGCCGGCTTCTTTCGTGGTTATCTTCCCTTAAGGGGAGCGGTCATGGCTTTGATTAAACGGATGCAACACTTTGCGGTGGAGGTTGCAGATACGGAGCGCTCTATCGCTTGGTATCGTGATGTGCTGGGGTTCAAGTTGACAGAGCAGCACCATGCTAATGAGGTGTCTGGCATTCCGGTGGAGCTAGCTTTTTTGCGGCTTGGAGATGTGCATCACGAATTAGTAATAGTACACAATCCGTGCAAGAGCTACACGCCAAAGGTGTCGCTGCCAGAGCAGGACCTCAAAGGACCACCGATGTTCCACCACTTTGCTTTTGAATGCGACAGCCGCAGCGATTGGCTGGAGCTAGAGGCACAGTTGCGTGCTCGCGGCGATGTTCAGTTTGTGCGTGGGCCTGTCTTGCATTCATGGGTGAACCCACGCGGCGATGGATCATGGGGAGAGAACGAAGCTTTTTACATCCTTGATCCTGACGGGCATCGGATTGAAATATTCTGTAATCTGGCGACGATTGAGCCCGATGGGACGCACCGTAACGCCGATGGCATGCGCATGGAGGGCACAAAGACTGTTGAGATGTGATGTGTGCATAGTTGGGGCGGGGCCTGTTGGACTATTGCTTAAAAATCTTTTGGGGCGAAGGAGTGTATCTTTATCTATCGTTGAGAAACAGCCCAAACCCTATAATTTGCTTCGCGCGGTGCATTTTGACAGTGAAGCGATGCGTGTGTTTTAAACAGCTGGGCTCGCTGAACAGATGCTGCCGCATACAATGGTTGGGCGTGCTGTCATCTCTGGCTATTCACGGACTTGATTTACAAAAATGTGTCTGGTTATTATTCACGTCAAGATTCAATAGACCAACATATTCGCTTTGGTTGCTTGCTTTTACGTAACAAAGCATGCCTCATTCAAAATTTGGAGTAGTGTTCGCCAAATGAAAAAAAATTGTCTGATTATGCAAGCTGGATGAGAATCAGTTCTAGTATTTTCGAATCAGTCGGTTTATATCATCTAGTGATCCACATTCGCCCAATCAAAAGAGGCGGTGGGAGAAGGCAAGCGTAGTAGTTTTTTGAGGGCAGGCATTATTCATGACGGAGATGGTGTTTGGCGCCGTGGCATCAAAGCCTGGTGAGCCAATCTTTCCTAAATGGTGGCGGACCGTGGATAAATGGACTTTGTCTGCAATTTTTTTGCTTTCGATGATCGGCATTCTGCTATGCCTTGCAGCATCGGTTCCGCTAGCTGAACGCAACGGTCTCACGCAATTCTACTACGTTTATAAACAATTATTTTTTGGTACGATTGCCTTGGTAACGATGATTTTGGTTTCGATGTTGACGCCAAAGCTTGTGCGGCGGTTGGGTGTCTTTGGCTTTGTTTGTTGTCTTTTTCTGATAATTGCGCTGCCATTTATCGGTACGGACTTTGGCAAAGGTGCGACGCGGTGGATTTCATTAGGGTTTGCATCCGTACAGCCGTCTGAATTCCTTAAGCCAGGGTTCATTGTCTTTTCAGCGTGGTTAATGGCTGCTAGCTTTGAGGTGGGTGGACCGCCTGGAAAGCGCATGTCGTTTGTAGCGATGATCCTGGTTGCATTTATGCTGGCGCTTCAACCTGACTTTGGCCAGGCGAGCTTGTTGATTGCGACTTGGCTGATAATGTACTTTGTAGCTGGGGCGCCGATACTGTTGTTGGCAGCTATGGCTGGTTGCGTGGCTGGCGTTGGAATGCTGGCTTACAATTCATCCGAGCACTTTGCGCGAAGAATTGATGGATATTTGAGCCCTGAAATTGATCCACGTACACAGATTGGATACGCGACAAACGCGATCCAGGAGGGTGGTTTTTTTGGTGTTGGAGTGGGTGAGGGTCGCGTGAAATGGTCTCTGCCTGATGCGCACACGGATTTCATTATTGCGGTTGCGGCCGAGGAATATGGGTTAATCCTTGTGCTGATCATCATTGCCCTTTTTGTGATTATTACCGTGCGCTCTTTTGTAAGTTTGATCCATGAGCGCGATCCATTCATCCGCTTTGCAGGTACTGGGCTTGCAGCACTATTTGGGATTCAGGCTTTAATAAATATGGGGGTGGCTGTACGGCTACTACCCGCAAAAGGCATGACATTGCCGTTTGTATCCTATGGTGGCTCGTCATTAGTGGCGGCTGGGATTGGTTTTGGATTTTTATTGGCCTTTACCAGGACCCGCCCACAAGGTGACATCAGTGATATTTTTGGAGCTGAAAGCAGAGGGAAGCCGAGTATAAGTGACCAATAAATTATTGATAATTGCAGCGGGTGGTACGGGTGGACACATGTTCCCAGCTCAAGCGTTGGCTGAGGAAATGTTGAATCGTGGTTGGCGGGTCAATTTGTCTACTGATGCGCGCGGCGCGCGATACGCTGGTGGCTTCCCCAAAGCTGTTGCAATTGAAGTAGTGAGTGCAGGAACGTTCTCAAGGGGTGGTTTTGTAGCCAAGCTTTTGGTGCCCTTCCGCATTCTTGCTGGTGGGCTAAGTGCTTGGATCCATATGCGCAAAGATCCACCAGCGGTTGTGGCAGGCTTCGGTGGATATCCTGCGTTGCCTGCAATGCTAGCTGCGATCATGATTAAAGTGCCGAGGCTTGTTCATGAGCAGAATGGCGTTTTGGGGCGTGTGAACCAGTTATTGGCCAGGCGCGTGAATAAGGTTGCCTTTGGCATCTGGCCGGCAGAATTGCCTAGAAATGTTGAGGGAGTTTTTACTGGAAATCCTGTGCGCACGGCAATTTTGGATCGGGGCTGTTCAGTTTATATTGCGCCAGGCGATTGGCCAATGTCTGTATTGGCGATGGGCGGCTCGCAAGGCAGCCGCATTTTGTCGCAGATCATTCCTGCTGCTATGGCGCTTTTACCGCAAAATATGAAGAACCAACTGCGCGTGGCTCAACAGGCGCGGAAAGAAGATTATGATGACACTGTTGCGGCTTATGTCGCTGCTGGTGTGGTAGCTGATGTGCAGCCGTTTTTTGATGATTTGCCATCGCGCATGTCTGAATGTCAGTTGGTGATAACGCGATCAGGCGCTTCTTCGGTGGCGGATGTTTCCACAATAGGGCGGCCAAGCATTCTAATCCCACTTGGAGTAGCAATACGGGATGAACAAACGATAAATGCCAAGGGATTAGCCAATGCAGGTGCTGCCATCGTTATAAACGAAAATGAACTAACTGCAGAGGTTCTGGCAGGCCACATTCAGACAATTTTGAGTGATAAAGAAAAAGCCATGCAGATGGCCGCAGCAGCGCTGTCGCAAGCTAAGCCAGAAGCGGCTAGGGATCTTGCGGATCTGGTTTCTGGTTTGGTGAAAGAGTAGATATGAGTGCAGCAACCAAGCTTCCAACCCAACTTGGACCGATTCATTTCGTTGGCATTGGCGGTATTGGGATGTCTGGAATTGCTGAAGTTCTGATAAGTCAAGGATTTAAGGTGCAAGGTTCAGACCTACGCTCATCCAAAATCACGGATCGTTTAGTGGATATGGGTGCGTGTATTTCGTTTCCGCAGCATGCTCAAAATTTAGGAGATGCGGAAGTTGTCGTAATTTCTTCTGCGATAAAGCCTGGCAATCTAGAGCTGGATTCTGCGCGTGCACGTGGCTTACCAATTGTGCGCCGCGCCGAGATGCTGGCTGAGTTAATGCGTTTAAAATCGAATGTGGCGATTGCGGGCACGCATGGAAAGACAACAACAACGACAATGGTTGCAACGCTGCTGGATGCTGGTGGGATCGATCCCACTGTAATCAACGGTGGAATTATCCAAGCGTATGGATCAAACGCGCGGATGGGGCAGGGCGAGTGGATGGTTGTGGAGGCCGACGAGAGCGATGGCACGTTCAATCGTTTGCCAGCGACGATTGCCGTTGTGACAAATATTGATCCAGAACATATGGAACATTATGAAACGTTCGAGGTCCTACAGGAAGCGTTTTATACTTTCGTGTCGAACATTCCTTTTTACGGTGTAGCGATCTGCAACACCGACCATCCAGAGGTTCAGTTGTTGGTTGGACGGCTGAGGGATCGGCGGGTTGTGACTTATGGCTTCAATCGACAGGCGGACGTGCGTGTAGATAATTTGCGCTACGATGATGGCAAAGCGTTCTTCGATGTGTACCTTCAGAGTGAAGACACGATGATCGAAGGCTTGTTGCTGCCAATGCCTGGTGATCACAACGTTTCCAACGCGTTGGCATCAATTGCAGTGGCGCGCTGTCTGGGTATGAAAGTTAATGAAATTCGCGAAGCTCTGAAAAATTTTGGTGGCGTTAAGCGACGATTTACCCACGTTGGAAAAGTTAATGGTGTTACCATCATTGATGACTATGCGCACCATCCAGTAGAAATAACAGCTGTGTTGTCTGCCGCAAAGCACGCTACAAAGGGTCGCGTTATCGCAGTGCATCAGCCGCATAGATATTCGCGGTTGAACAACCTATTCGAAGAATTTTGCTCGTGTTTTAATGACGCGAGTGTTGTAGGGATAACCGATGTTTATGCTGCGGGTGAAGAGCCCATTGAAGGTGCGGATCGGGATAGTTTGGTAGCGGGCCTGACGGCCCACGGCCATAGGCAGGCTGTAATTGTGGAGGACGAGGCCGCGTTACAGCATTTTGTAGAGGAGCATTGTGGCCCAGGAGATCTTTTGGTCTGCTTGGGGGCTGGTACAATTAGTGCCTGGGCCAACAATTTGCCAAAAATTTTGAGGTAATAAGGTGTTATACCCATCGTGGCTTTGGCATATTAGTGGGTTTAGCCATCGTTGTGTATCTTTTAGGATCCATATCAAAAGCCAAAGCTTGAATGAAAAAAAATATGACTAAATTAAATTTGCCAAAAGTGCGTGGTGCGCTTTCATTTGATTATGATATGTCTCGGTTGAGTTGGTTGCGGGTAGGGGGACCCGCAGATGTGCTTTTCCAGCCAACAGATTTGGAAGATTTACAGTTATTTTTAAGTGGGCTTAATGCAAGCGTGCCCGTGTTTCCCATTGGCGTGTGCTCTAACCTGATCATCCGGGATGGCGGCATCGACGGTGTGGTAATCCGCTTGGGTCGTGAGTTTAATGAGATTGAAATTTTGAATGATAACTGCGTACGTGCCGGTGTTGGTGCCCTGGATGCCCACGTCGCCCGGAAAGCTGCGCAAAATGGGATAGATCTTGCGTTTTTACGCACAATTCCTGGTGCGATAGGCGGTGCTATCAAGATGAATGCAGGTTGCTACGGTGTATACATGGCTGATGTATTTGTTGAAGCGAAGGCAGTGACACGGGCTGGTTCGGTTGTGACATTGCGCAAGCAAGATTTGGCGTTTTCTTATCGAAACATAGACCTGCCGGAGGGGTGTATTTTGACATCCGTGTTGTTGAAGGGGGCAGCTGCGGACCCAGCAACACTTGAGGTAAAAATGGAAAATGCTTTAGCCACGCGTGAAGCGACCCAGCCAACTAAAAAACGGTCTTGTGGTTCGACCTTCCGTAATCCGGCTGGATTTTCGTCAACAGGGCAGGCAGATGATATACAAAATCTGAAGGCGTGGAAGTTGATTGATGATGCAGGACTGCGCGGGGCGAGCATTGGCGGGGCGCAAATGAGTGAATTGCATTCAAATTTTTTGATAAATAAAGGTGGCGCAACTGCAGCAGATTTAGAAAATTTAGGAGAAATGGTCAGAAAAAGGGTTTTCGAAGACTGTGGTTTAACCTTAGAGTGGGAGATAGTAAGAATTGGAAAGACGGCTCAATAATGGTGAAGCGGTATTAAATTGCTCACAACGGTCTTAACAAAGGCTACAGGGTCCACAAGGACTAATGGCAACAAACGAGGCGGATAATGTCGAGCAGGGCATTCCATCGCGTAACAGTGATAAAAGGCGGCCCATCAGCTGAACGCGAGGTATCCCTGGCGTCGGCTGCGGAAGTCTCGAAAGCATTGCGCGCACAGGGTTATAATGTGACGGATGTGGACGCAGGTCCTGATCTGGTGACTGAACTATGTAAATCTAAACCCGATGTTGTGTACAATTCGTTACATGGCCGTTGGGGGGAAGATGGTTGCGTGCAGGGGTTGCTGGAATGGCAGCAGATTCCATATACGCACTCGGGTGTATTTGCCTCCGCACTAGCGATGGATAAAGAGAAATCAAAAGATGTGTTTCGTGCTGCGGGTCTACCTGTGATGGATAGCAGGTTGGTGCCCAAAAAGGATGTAATGGCAGCGCACCCGATGCAGCCACCCTATGTGGTTAAGCCGTTCAACGAAGGCTCATCTGTGGGCGTTTACCTTGTCGAAGAAGCTTCTGAAGGTACCGCAAAGCTCAGTGACGATATGCCTGATCTTGTTATGGTTGAGGCCTTTGCTCCTGGGCGTGAGTTGACAACGACTGTGATGGGGGGGCGTGCGCTGGGTGTGACAGATATTATCACGGAAGGCTGGTACGACTATGATGCAAAATACAAAGCGGGTGGATCGCGTCACGTGCTGCCCGCAAACGTTCCGCCCGAGATAACCAAAGCGTGTCTAGACTATGCCGTGCTAGCCCACAACGCGTTGGGTTGTCGTGGTTTAACGCGGACGGACTTTCGCTGGGATGAGAGCAAGGGTATTAAGGGTCTGATTATTCTGGAAGTGAATACGCAACCAGGACTTACGTCCACGTCGCTGGCTCCCGAACAGGCGGAATATGCTGGGATTTCCTTTGGAGCCTTGGTGTCTTGGATTACGGAGGATGCATCATGTCAACGGTAAATAGTTTGCGCGAACGTTTTGGCCGTGTGTCTCCACAAAAAGGCTTACAAGATTATAGTCCTAGTCTTATGAAATATCGCATGGAGCGGATTTGGTTGACTCCAATTTACAAATCACTCCTACGTACAGGTTTGCCTTTGATGATTGTGGTAGCTGTTGCTGGGAACCATTTGTCTAAGAAGGAAACCCATGCGCAATTGGTCCAAAGCATCGTTAATGCGAAGACTATGATCGAGGATCGTCCAGAGTTTTCCGTTAAGTTGATGGAGGTTAAAGGTGCGAGTACGGTTGTGTCAAGGCAGGTGCGTGAAGCAGTGTCTATTGTTTTCCCGGCAAGCTCGATGCGGCTCGATTTGGTAGCGTTGAAAGCGCGGATTGAAGGCGTTGATGCCGTGAAACGTGCGGACGTTTATCTTCGTAACGGCATGCTGGAAATTCAGATTGATGAGCGTAAGCCGGCACTTGTTTGGCGGGGCAAAAGCCATTTGGAATTAGTTGATACTAGTGGTGAAATTGCTGGAGTGTTAATGAGTCGTGAGGGATATCATGACTTACCGTTAATTATTGGTGCAGGGGCGCAGAATTATGCCGAAGAGGCATTGGATATTTTGGCTGCGGCCAAGCCAATTATGAACCGAGTCAGAGGATTGCGTCGCATGGGCGAACGACGTTGGGACTTAGTGCTGGATCGTGAACAGTTGATCAAATTACCCGTTCAGGATCCCGTACGAGCGCTCGAGCGCGTAATTGCATTACAAGCGGCGCGTGATGTCTTGGCTCGTGATGTGTTGGTGATAGATATGAGAGACGGGCGCCGACCCGTTCTTCGATTACCCGTGCCTACATTAAATGAGCAGTTTGGGCTTCGGAGCGTAGCCGATAAGAGAAGTGAATTATAGTATGACGCATTTATACCAGACACAACGCGCTATGCGTTTGCGCCGCCGCGCAGCTTTGCAACGAGGTGTTATTGCAGTGCTGGATGTGGGCACAGCGAAAATTTCTTGTATGATTTTACAGTTTGATCCGTCGGTTCAGATGAGTGCCCAAGAAGGCGTGTCAGCTATGGCTAACCACGGGGCATTCCGAGTCATAGGTGTTGCCACTACGCGGTCGCGCGGTGTGAAGTTTGGCGAGGTTACTACTATGGAAAAAACTGAGCGCGCCATACGTACGGCGGTGCAGGCCGCACAAAAGATGGCGAACACGCGAGTGGATCACGTAATTGCGTGCATGTCAGGAGCAGACCCTCGCAGTTATGGTTTAACAGGGCAGGTGCAGTTAGATAATGGGTCAGTAATGGATTATGACATTGGTCGTGTTTTGTCCGCGTGTGATTTGCCCGACTATGGCCAGGGTCGGGAGGCGATCCACGCGATGCCTGTGAACTTTGCGCTAGATCATCGCTCCGGATTATCTGATCCACGAGGTCAGATTGGCAATCGTTTGTCTGTAGATATGCATCTGATGACCGTTGACACCGGCGCGGTTGAGAATCTTTTGAAGTGTATCAAACGGTGTGATTTAGAATTAGCGGGTTTCGCGTCCTCTGCCTATGTATCAGGTATATCTGCGCTGGTTGAAGACGAACAGGAACTGGGTAGCGCATGTGTTGATTTTGGTGGTGGAGCCACAACAGTCTCCATATTCTTGAAGAAGCACATGATTTTTGCTGACAGTGTGCGAATGGGTGGCGATCTGGTGACAAACGATATTTCGCAGGGTTTGCAGGTTGCGACATCTATGGCTGAGCGGATCAAAACTTTCCATGGTGGTGTAATGGCCACTGGAATGGATGACCGGGAAATGATTGAGGTTGGTGGTGATACGGGCGATTTCGACCATGATCGACGTCGAGTTAGTAGATCGGAGCTTATTGGTGTGATGCGTCCCCGAGTTGAAGAAATCCTTGAGGAGGTGCGTGTACGTTTAGATGGTGCTGGTTTTGACCACTTGCCAGGGCAGAGAATCGTTCTTACCGGGGGAGGGAGTCAAATTCCTGGATTAGAGGGGTTGGCGAGTCGCATTCTTGGTCAACAAGTCCGTCTGGGAAAACCATTGCGAATTCAAGGGCTTCCACAGGCGGCAACAGGTCCAGCTTTTGCGTCATCTGTGGGTTTGGCATTACATGCTGCGCACCCGCAAGATGAGTGTTGGGATTTCCATTTGCCCATGGTGGGAAGTAGTGCTCAGCCGTTGAAGCGTGCCATGCGGTGGTTCAAAGATAACTGGTAGGCGGTATATTTTTGGGGTGGTGAACTTTTTATTGACGTGTGCAGATTATAATATCTGTTAGGCGTTTAACGATTTTTCGTGACGTTCGCGAATCAGTCGTTTAGCATATCGAATCAGGGCAAACGCGACCGTCATAAGGCGGCGAAAATAAATAAAACAGGCGGATATAATCATGACTTTAAACCTGCGCATGCCAGAAATGGCTGATTTAAAACCACGTATAACAGTGTTTGGCATTGGCGGTGCTGGTGGCAATGCGGTAAACAATATGATCGATAAAGCGCTCGATGGCGTTGATTTTGTTGTTGCAAATACTGATGCTCAAGCACTGCAGTCGTCGAAGTCAACTTCGAAAATTCAATTAGGTGAGAAAATTACTGAGGGCCTAGGCGCGGGTGCAAGGCCTGGGGTTGGTGCAGCAGCGGCTGAAGAAAGCATAGAAGCGATTGTGGATTACCTGGTTGGATCGCACATGTGCTTCATTACTGCTGGTATGGGCGGTGGTACAGGTACGGGTGGTGCGCCGATTGTGGCACAAGCTGCGCGTGAGTTGGGCATTTTGACGGTGGGTGTTGTCACCAAGCCGTTCCAATTTGAAGGGTTGCGCCGTATGCGTCAGGCTGAAGATGGTGTCGAGGCACTGCAAAAGGTTGTGGACACGTTGATTATCATACCAAATCAAAATCTTTTCCGCATTGCAAATGAACAGACAACATTTACTGAAGCCTTCTCGCTTGCAGATGATGTTTTATATCAGGGCGTGAAGGGTGTAACGGATCTGATGGTGCGTCCTGGTATTATCAACCTTGACTTTGCTGACATCCGCTCAGTCATGGACGAAATGGGTAAGGCGATGATGGGTACGGGTGAAGCATCTGGTGAGGATCGTGCGATTCAAGCAGCAGAAAAAGCTATTGCAAACCCACTGTTGGATGAGATCTCCTTGCAGGGCGCACGTGGCGTTCTAATAAATATTACAGGTGGTGATAATTTGACGTTGTTCGAATTGGACGAAGCTGCGAACCGAATTCGAGAAGAAGTGGATCCAGACGCTAACATTATTGTTGGGTCCACAATGGATTCATCCTTAGCGGAGGTAATGCGGGTATCTGTGGTTGCTACTGGCATTGATGCGGTTGTGGGCGCGGCAGACGTGCCAGTGCCGCGCCGGTCCCTAAAAGAACCGTTGGCAACGCCGTCTGGAATCGAAGTATCTGCAGAATTCGTTGCTCCAGCCAGTGTCGAGGCTGTGCCGGATCCTCTGGCGGCACCTGTGTCAGCAATTGAGGTGCCGTTGGAGCCAAGTTTGTTTGAGGGAATGACAGCGGAAGCACAGACGGGGTTGAAACAAAATGTAACCCAAGTGCCAGATACTAATGAGGAAATGCCAACACCTGCATACCAGCCACAGTCAGTTGTAGCGGAAACAATGCCGGAGACTGATAGCTTCTTTGATCGCCAGGCCGAGTTAAAAACACCACCACAACATGCAGAGTTGGGCCAACCTTCTCAAGAAACTCTAGCTCGCCTTGAAGCCGCCGTTGCAACCGCACCGAGCGTGCAAGAACCTCAAACCGAAACACCGGGGGTCTTTGCGGGAACTTCGCAGCAAGAAAAGCCTAAGGGGTTTCGTCTGAATACGTTGATTTCCCGTATGACGGGTCAAAACGAAGAGCATATGGTTGAGCAGCGTGAGCAGTCGCAAGCGAGGGCGCAGCCCAGAACAGCAGAAGATCACGTAGATCCAGAGCTGGAACGCATTGAAATACCTGCATTTCTGCGGCGTCAGGCAAACTAGGTTAGCGACAAAATAAATACCCGTGTAAAGGGGCGTGCAAGGGACTCGCCCCTTTTTGTTTCGTGTCTGTCACATTCCGTTATAAAGCGTGAATTGAGATTATTTACTTAAAGAGTTACCAGATTAGAGTGATAAATCGGTAGGCACACGATGCAGCGAACACTGAGACGACTTTTTGAAATTAGGGGCACAGGTTTACATTCTGGAGAAC
>DLZA01000394.1 GCA_003447515.1 Paracoccaceae bacterium | reverse complement strand
GGTCACCGTTCATTCGCAACTAAAGTACATAACGCGGGTCGGCAAGTTTAGGGTGTAAGATTGTTCGTTAAATACGGCTACGCTAACCGGCTCGGGCTTTAATTCCAGCGAAGACATTAGAAGTACGAAATGGAGCGGGCGATGAGATTCGAACTCACGACCCTAACCTTGGCAAGGTTATGCTCTACCCCTGAGCTACGCCCGCATCCTTTTCGTGACGCTTTCTATAACGAGTGCGTGGCGCAAAGAGCAAGTGGAAAATGCATTGATATGGCGAAAAAGTTCAATGGCGTGCTTACGTGTTCGGCATAGCTTCAGTTGCGGGCTGCACGTCGTCCTCTGCAATGTCAAAATCTTCACTATGAGCAATGATTCCTTCGTTCGTTAGGAGAATTACACCATAGGCTGCAGGTTCTGCGGTGGACAGCGACAAATCTGGGTTTTCAAAGGCCAGAGGCATTTGATGGCAGGTACTTTTGAAAACGGTAAAGCCGTGTCCATGCCAGCTGCCTGAAATGGTGCGGTGAATGTGGCCACACAGGAAATGTACGGGAACGCCAGCAGTTGTAAGTGTTTCTAACATGCGTTTGTCGTCGCGCATCCGAATTTGGTCCATACCTTTAAATCCAACTTTCATAGGTGGGTGATGGGCGAACAGGGCGACAGATTGTCTGGCTAACTTAGCCTGTTGTAACTGGTCAAGCAGCCAAGCGAAGCGTTTTTCGCAGTATTGTCCAAGATGTGCGTAGGAGAGGAAAGGTGGGCCGAATTGTGTGTCGGTTGTTAAAACACGGGTGTTGCCGTAAATAAATGCGTCTTGGACAAAACCGTTGTTGTCTGTGGGTGTATTAGGAAAGGCTGCGGTAAGGTTGTTTCTTTGATCGTGGTTTCCGCACATGAGCGTAATCGGGATTTGGCAGTCCGCAATGATTTCTGCCACGCGGGTATATTCGTTCATCGTACCAGAGTTGGTAAGGTCACCCATGAGGATTATACGTTTTGCGTCTGGATGCCGAGAGACCGCGTGGTTAAATCCGCGTTTGAAGTTTTCGTAGGGATCGAGGCCAATGATTGTCCGGCCCGCCGCTTTCATATGGATGTCAGTGAGGGCCAAAATTTTTACCATGCTCATCTACTCAAACTCAATCAATAGGTCCTTTGCATCTACTTGGCTGCCTGCTGGGGCGTGGATGGCTTTAATAATCCCATCGATTTCGGCGTGGATGCCAGTTTCCATTTTCATCGCCTCGATGGTCAGTAGCATAACGCCTGATTTTACTTTTTGGCCGGCTACCACGGCCACTGATGAAATTACACCTGGCATTGGCGCGCCGATTTGGGTGTTAACACCGGCTTGGGCTTTGGGACGCTTAGTGGCGTTGGCTGCTACCTTGCGGTTAGTGACGCGGATGGTACGAGGTTGGCCGTTCAATTCGAAAAAAACGCGAGCTTCGCCATTCTCATCAGTTTCACCAATGGCTTGCAGACGAATTTCGAGTGTTTTGCCTGGGTCGATCTCAACGCTGATTTGTTCTGCCGGTGCCATGCCGTAGAAGAAAGTTTTTGTTGGCAAGGTGCGCACTGGACCATAAGTGCGGTGCCGGCCCATGTAATCGAGAAAGACCTTGGGGTACATCAGGTAACCGTTTAGGTCCTCTCCGTCTACGCTGAAGCCTTCGAGCATCTCGGAGAGTTCTTTTCTGGTTTCATCTAGATCAACCGGTTCCATGTGCGCACCCGGCCGTGTGGTGGCTGGGGTGTCTCCTTTTAGGATTTTGGACTGAATTTTTTTGGGGAATCCGCCCGGAGGTTGGCCAAGATTTCCGCGCATCATTTCGACTACACTGTCCGGAAACGCCACGTCTGTTTTGGGGTTTTCCACATCTGTGCGTGTAAGGTTTTGGGAGACCATCATGAGGGCCATGTCGCCTACTACTTTTGACGATGGCGTAACTTTGACAATATCGCCAAACATTTGGTTCACGTCAGCGTAGGTTTGGGCTATCTTGGACCAGCGATCCTCTAATCCTAAAGACCGTGCTTGCGCTTTGAGGTTTGTGAATTGACCACCGGGCATTTCGTGCAGGTAAATTTCAGATGCTGGTGCGGAGAGACCGCTATCGAATGCAGAATATTGCGCGCGTACTCCTTCCCAATAGTTTGAAATTTCGCGTACAGCTTTCATGTCAATGCCTGTACTGCGATCTGTGTGATGCAGGCTCTCCACAATGGAGCCAAGGCAGGGCTGGGATGTGCCACCAGAGAATGCATCCATCGCAACGTCTACAACATCTACGCCTGCCTCGGTGGCAGCTAGGATGGTTGCTCCAGCGATGCCCGAAGTGTCGTGTGTGTGAAAGTGGATTGGCAGACCAACCTCTTCCTTCAGCGCCTTGATCAACACGCTAGCAGCGGCTGGTTTTAATAAACCGGCCATATCTTTTAGTCCAATAAGGTGCGCACCTGCAGCTTTCAGCTCTTTCCCCATATTCGTATAGTAATTCAGATCATACTTGGCACGATCAGGGTCCAAAATATCACCTGTGTAACAGATTGTGCCCTCGCAAATTTTACCGTTTTCAATCACAGCGTCCATTGCGACGCGCATGTTATCAACCCAGTTCAGGCTATCGAATACACGAAAGACATCGATGCCTGTCCTTGCTGCTTGACGCACAAATTCCCGCACCACGTTGTCTGGATAGTTGGTGTAACCAACCCCGTTTGATCCACGCAGCAGCATCTGTGTCATCAGATTTGGCATCCGAGCACGCAGGTCTCGCAGGCGCTGCCACGGGCATTCTTGCAAAAAACGGTAGGCGACATCAAAGGTTGCTCCGCCCCAGCATTCTACACTGAAAAGCTGTGGCAGATTGAAAGAGTAAGTGTTAGCCACTTTGATCATGTCGTGGGACCGCATACGGGTGGCAAGCAGCGATTGATGACCATCGCGCATTGTTGTGTCTGTTAAAAGTAATTGTTTCTGATCAGCGAGCCAGTCCACAACCGCTTGTGCACCACTTTCTTCGAGTAGATTGCGTGTGCCTTTGGGAGGTGCATCGGCTCGGTTGGTAGGGGCCTTTGGGGCATTTGCCGTCACGAATGGCTTTGGGCGGCCTTCCACATCTGGGTGCCCGTTCACTGTGATGTCAGCGACGTACGTCAAAATTTTGGTAGCACGGTCGCGGCGCTTTTTAAATTGGAAGAGTTCCGGTGTCGTGTCGATAAATTTAGTTGTGTAGCTGTTGTTGAGAAAGGTTTCGTGCTTGAGGAGGTTTTCGACGAAAGCGATGTTGGTGGACACACCACGGATACGGAATTCTCGGAGTGCTCGATCCATGCGAGCGATGGTTTCCTCAGGCGTGGGGGCCCAAGCTGTGACTTTTTCCAAGAGTGAGTCATAGTAGCGGGTGATGACTGCGCCGGAATAAGCCGTGCCACCATCGAGACGGATGCCCATGCCTGTGGCTCCACGATAGGCAGTGATGCGGCCATAATCTGGAATAAAGTTGTTTTGCGGGTCTTCGGTTGTAACGCGACATTGCATGGCGTGGCCGCGTAATTGTATGCTTGCTTGGGATTTCACACCCGTTGCATCCGCCAGTGTCGCGCCTTCAGCGATGCGGATCTGAGAGCGGACGATATCTATTCCTGTGACTTCTTCAGTAACGGTGTGTTCTACTTGAACACGGGGATTTACCTCGATGAAAAAGAATTCCTCTGTTTCCATGTCCATTAGGAATTCGACTGTTCCTGCACATTCGTATCCTACATGTGCACAGATTTTACGACCCAACGTGCAAAGCTTCTTGCGTTGTTCTTCGGATAGGTAGGGAGCAGGAGCCCGCTCCACAACCTTTTGGTTGCGGCGTTGGACAGAGCAATCTCGTTCCCAAAGGTGGTAAATCTCCCCATGTTTATCGCCAAGGATTTGGACTTCGACGTGGCGGGCGCGTTGAATAAGGCGTTCCAAATAACCTTCTCCGTTGCCGAACGCTGCTTCGGCTTCGCGCCGGCCTTCTATCACTTTTGCTTCCAATTCGTCTGGGGACATGATAGGGCGCATCCCGCGACCACCACCGCCCCACGACGCTTTGAGCATGAATGGATAGCCTACTGCAGCCGCCATTTTGTGCACTTGTTTCATGTCGTCTGGCAACACGTCGGTGGCTGGGATCACTGGAACACCTGCTTCCATTGCCACGCGGCGAGCCGAAGCTTTGTCGCCTAATTGGCGCATTGTGTCTGCTTTTGGGCCGATAAAATTAAGACCGGCTTTTGTGCAGGCATCGACAAAATCGGGGTTCTCTGACAGTAGGCCATAACCAGGATGAACCGCGTCTGCGCCAGACATTTTGGCGATGCGAATAATTTCTTCGATTTCAAGGTATGCGGCAACTGGACCAAGGCCTTCTCCAATTTTGTATGCCTCATCTGCTTTGAATCTGTGGAGACTTAGTTTGTCCTCTTCTGCATATATCGTGACTGTTTTTTTTCCCATTTCATTGGCGGCACGCATTATACGGATGGCGATTTCGCCCCGATTTGCGATCAGAATTTTGGAAAAATTTTTCATTTATGCAATCCTGTCAGGTGGAATGTTTGCGACGATTGGAGCACTTACGTAGCTTTGTTACAAACGAATGTGGTAATTGGCTAGATAAACAAACCAGTTTAACGTTAACTGTGCAGAAGTAACGCTTTTTGCGCAATAAATGAAAAGAACATTTTGCGAACACGTGCTTTATCTTATTTCATTGAACAGCTAAGTTTACGCTTATGAATAATTGGGAAGAATCAGACGCCTTTGAAGCGGCAGCTAAAATCCCCTTGTCGCAGCGCGCAATGGGTGTGCGGCCAGATACCTATTTGGATGGGTTGAACCCAGCGCAACGCGAAGCAGTAGAGCAGGTAGATGGCCCTGTTTTGATGCTTGCGGGGGCTGGTACGGGTAAGACCAAAGCTTTAACAGCGCGGATTGTGCATCTGATGAGCACGGGCCATGCGCGCCCGAATGAGATTTTGGCTGTGACCTTCACGAATAAAGCTGCGCGTGAGATGAAGAACCGCGTAGGTGGAATGCTTGGCGAAATGGTGGAGGGGATGCCGTGGCTTGGTACGTTTCACAGCTTATGTGTGAAGCTTTTGCGGCGTCATGCAGAGCTGGTTGGGCTTAAGTCAAATTTTACGATTTTGGACACAGATGATCAAATTCGGCTTTTGAAACAGCTCATTCGGGCGGAATATATTGACGACAAACGTTGGCCCCCGCGGATGTTGGCAGGATTGATTGATGGGTGGAAGAATCGTGCGCTGACGCCCAGCAGAGTACCGCCTAGTGATGCGGCTGCATTTAATCACAAAGGATCCGAGTTGTATGAGGCATATCAAGCGCGCCTTAGGGTGCTGAACGCGTGTGATTTTGGTGATTTATTACTTCATGTTGTGGAAATTTTTCAAAAATACCCTGATGTGCTTTCTAAATATCAGCGCTGGTTTAAATATATTCTGGTCGATGAATATCAGGACACCAACGTGGCGCAGTATTTGTGGCTGCGTTTGTTGGCGGCAACACATAAAAACATTTGCTGTGTGGGCGACGACGACCAGTCGATTTATGGTTGGCGTGGCGCTGAGGTGGGAAACATCCTGCGTTTTGAAAAAGATTTTCCTGGGGCCAAGACGGTACGCTTGGAACAGAATTATCGTTCCACGAAGCATATTCTGGGAGCGGCGTCTGGCGTGATTGCAGGCAATGAGACGCGGCTTGGTAAGACACTGTTTACGGATCGTGACGATGGGGAAAAGGTGCGTTTGATTGGGCACTGGGATGGTGAAGAAGAAGCGCGGTGGATTGGTGAAGAGATAGAGGCATTTCAGAATGGAACGCGTGGTCATATTCCTGTTAACTCTGAAAATATGGCAATTCTTGTGCGTGCATCGCATCAGATGAGGGTGTTTGAGGATCGTTTTTTGACGATTGGCTTACCGTACCGTGTGATTGGTGGCCCACGGTTTTACGAGCGGATGGAAGTTCGCGATGCCATGGCCTATTTCCGTGTGGCAGTATCACCTGATGATGGGCTAGCGTTTGAGCGTATCGTGAATGTGCCGCGCCGTGGTGTTGGGGATAAGGCCATCTTAACCATTAATCAGATAGCACGGGAAAATCGTGTGTCGATGATGGAAGGTGCGCGGATTGCAGCACAGACTGGGGCACTAAAAGGTAAAGCGCTATCGGGCGTGAGTGAATTGGTGGCGGGGTTTGACCTTTGGTCTGTAAAGATCCGTGACAAAAATGTGAACCATATTGAGGTTGCTGAGCAGATCCTAGAAGAATCTGGGTACACTGAACATTGGAAAAACGATAAAACTCCAGAAGCACCTGGACGGCTCGAAAACTTGAAAGAACTTGTGAAAGCGTTGGAGCAGTTTGAAAACCTCCAAGGATTTTTGGAGCATGTGAGCCTCATCATGGAGAATGAGCAGGAGGACGACCAGCCCAAAGTTTCGATCATGACCCTGCACGCAGCTAAAGGTTTGGAATTTCCCATGGTTTTCCTGCCAGGATGGGAGGATGGATTGTTTCCATCACAACGGTCCATGGACGAAAGTGGTTTAAAAGGGGTCGAGGAAGAACGACGCCTTGCCTATGTAGGGATCACTCGGGCAGAAGAGTTTTGTACGATATCATTTGCGTCTAATCGTCTGGTGTTTGGGCAGTGGCAGTCATCTATGCCGAGTCGCTTCATTGATGAGCTGCCGGAAAAGCATGTCGATGTTTTGACGCCACCTGGATTATATGGTGGAAATTTTGGTGCTGCTGCCAACGCGTCTACGTTTAATGGACTATCTAAAGGGTCAGACCTGATGGATAAGGCGAGTCGTGCGGATGCTTACAACTCACCTGGTTGGCGACGGATGCAGGCTCGATCCGCACAGCGTGGGGTGAGCCAGCCACGTGAAGGTGCTGGACTGGTAATCGATAGTCAGAGGGTGTCATCTTTTAGCATGCATGACCGCGTGTTTCACCAAAAATTTGGTTATGGTGCGGTAGTAGGGATAGAGGGTGACAAGCTGGAAATTTCGTTCGATAAAGCTGGTGTTAAAAAAGTCGTTGCGAGTTATGTGACTTTACCTGATGAAATTCCATTTTAAACGAATTGTAATTGTGTGCCTGGGTACATAAGCAGGTTAATCGTTATAAAACAGGCTTTGGCCGATTATTGTTTTGGGATAAAAAATAAATAGTTGAAATCTTTGATCACATACCCGTAGTTCGTACTGGGCAAAAGTCGTTTGTGATTATTAAAAGATTAGAAAATCTGTTCCCATCCAAAAATATTGTTTTGCAAATCATTTCTATAACCGACTTAGTATGTCACTTTACACGCAAATGCGCGCGGAAGTTGCCACCATTAGCGTTTTCTTGAATCTTTGCACTTTCAACGCTGTGATCTTT
>DLZA01000365.1:2276-3007 GCA_003447515.1 Paracoccaceae bacterium | reverse complement strand
CCTGATGAGCGAATGAACGTCCACTTAAGGTTAAAAAGATGCTGCCAAATTTGAGATGGTGCGCTCATTCTGAGACAACATCATCTATGCCGGTAAATCACGCCCATGGGCAATCGCTTCCATTGCGATATACGACGTAACGGTTTCAAGCTCGGTCTGACTGATAATCTTTTGGTAGATCTGATCAAAATCGTTCATGTCGCGCGCAACGATCTTGATCATATAGTCATAATCCCCGGCGATCCGGAAGAAATCTATGACGTTGTCAATGGCCAGAACCGACTTGCGAAACTTATCCAGCCATTCTGCGGAATGATGGCGGGTGCGCACCATTGCAAACACCGTCAGGCTCAGTCCGACCGCCGCCATATCAAGGCGTACAGTTTGCCCCAGAATAATTTTTTGCTCCCGCAGGCGGGCAAGGCGACGCCAACAGGAGTTTTGCGACAACCCAACTTTATCAGCGAGCTCGCGCTGGGACAACGATGCATCCTTCTGCAATGCGCGCAAGATGGCTTTATCGAAAGTATCGAGCTTTTGTGTGGTCATTTGATAGCCAAATTGTCAAATATTAGAGTTGTTTTGTGAAGTTTTATCACATTTATTGTGGCAAACAACCTCAACAGAAAAATTTGAGGGCACAATGACCACGACCATCCCCGAACCTGATCAGTTTGAACGCTTCCGACAGTTTTTGGCAACACCTGACCTTATAGAAATCCTGCGCAGTG
>DLZA01000365.1:0-1888 GCA_003447515.1 Paracoccaceae bacterium | reverse complement strand
TCTATGCCGATTACGTCGCCTCAGGCCGCGCACTTTCGCAGGTGGAGGATTGGGTCGCCAATGACATTCTTCCCTATTATGCAAACAGCCATACCGAGGCTTCTTTTTGCGGTCAGATGATGACCCGCCTTCGCCTTCAGGCGCGGCAGATCATTCTGGAAAGCTGTGGGGCAGATGCGCGCTACGATGTCATTTTTACTGGATCAGGCGCGACTGCAGGCATCAATCGGCTGGTGGGTTTGCTGGGCGTTTCTGCGGCAAGCGAGGCCGCAAAGCGCCCCGTTGTTTTCATTGGACCTTATGAGCATCATTCCAACATCCTTCCGTGGCGTGAAAGTGGTGCAGAGGTCATCGAAATTCCTGAAGCCGCGGGTGGTGGACCTGATCGGACGGTTCTGCGAGAGAGGTTAAAGGTCTACATGGGGCGTCTGATGATCGGTGCTTTTTCTGCAATGTCCAATGTTACCGGCATTGTTACGGATGTGAAACAAGTGACCCGCGTTCTGAAATCCCATGGCGCATTAAGCATCTGGGATTATGCCGGTGGTGCGCCCTATCTGCCGATAGAGATGGGTCCGGGGACGGATGCTGAAATCGACGCCATCGTCGTCTCGCCGCACAAATTCATTGGAGGACCAGGGGCGTCTGGGGTTTTGATGTTGCGCCGTGGAGCGGTTGTAAAGGACACACCCACCTGGCCGGGTGGTGGCACAGTAAGCTTTGTGTCGCCATGGTCACATGATTATTCGTCAGACGTCGTAGTACGGGAAGAAGCAGGCACCCCCAACGTTGTAGGCGATTTGCGGGCGGCTTTGTGCTTTATGATTAAGGGGGCAATCGGTGCTGAATATATGGCCAGTCGGCTGGAAGAATTGCGATTGCGCGCCTGCGCTGGATGGGCAGGCACGCCCGGGTTGACCCTGTTGGGTCAGGATACTGCGCGCGACCGTATCCCTATCTTTTCGTTTCTGATCAAGGATCCAAATGGGAATCGAGTGCATCAACAGCTGGTAACACGTATGCTCTCTGATATGTACGGAATTCAAGCCCGCGGTGGTTGTGCATGCGCCGGGCCTTATGGGCATCAGCTTCTCGGAATTGATAAAAGCCAATCAAAAAGCTTTAGGCAGGCGATTGCCGCTGGTTACGAAATGGACAAGCCGGGTTGGACCCGCCTTGGGTTTTCTGTTTTGATGTCCAATGAAAAGGCTGATAAGATCATCCAGGCCGTAGATGAGATCGCCCGTGATCCTTTTCCTAGAGGGGCACATTACAACGTTGATGAAACAACGGCCCGATTTGCGCTTAGTGATACCTAAGGCGCAACTAGAAGACTGAAAATTGGTTTTGTCAGAGGGATTTGAGTTGAGGTGAGCAGGGTGGTTTTGTAGCTTTCAATGATGATAAGACGCGCGCCCCTCAAGTATTTACGCAGCAGCCCTGAGATCATTTGCTTTACGGTCATTTTATCTGAAATTGGTTACGCAGAAAATTATGTAAGTGGCTGCTGCAGAGCTGAGCCGAAACGGAAATTTTAGTGAGGGATGTGGTTCAGTTTGGTCCAAATGCTTTACGTGAGACACCAAAGGCTCAGGCAGCATTCGGTGTCTTAGAGAAGTCTGGGTGGCTTGTACCGCTCGAGGTAGGAACCGTTTTGCGTGGGGCAGCGTGAAAGGACCCATGGCGTGTCATAAAGGAGCAATGTGATTTTTTGAACGACTACAACGCGCCCTCATAGAGTGCGCCTGTGAAATCTCTTTTGGCTGGATGGGACCCTACAAATCATACACGTATGGATCCGCTTCAGCTGGTTTCCACATATGAACCCAAGGTAAAGAATTACTTCCGTCTCAGCATAAATTCGCTACTGTGGTGTTAACCCAGTAAT
>DLZA01000424.1:1680-10056 GCA_003447515.1 Paracoccaceae bacterium | reverse complement strand
GGTGAGAGCGAACCAAGCGGCGGCTCTAGTCGGTTTTACTATGTTTCAGGGCTTTACCCGATAACCCACCCACGCTAGATCAAAGTATTGGAAACGGAGTCCTTATTATGAGCGATATGTTGAATTCTTTTAAGACCGGACCCGATGAAAACGGGCGATTTGGCGATTTTGGTGGGCGATTCGTGTCTGAAACGCTGATGCCGCTGATTCTTGATCTCGAAGCGGAGTATGAAAAGGCAAAAGTGGATCCTGATTTCTGGGCTGAGATGGACCATTTGTGGGAACATTATGTGGGCCGCCCAAGCCCTTTATACTTTGCCAGTCGTGTGACTGAAGAGTTGGGCGGTGCGAAGATTTACTATAAACGTGATGAGCTGAATCACACGGGTGCGCACAAAATCAACAACGTTCTAGGGCAAATTTTGTTGGCGCGACGCATGGGAAAGACGCGGATAATTGCTGAAACAGGGGCAGGTCAACATGGTGTAGCAACGGCGACTGTGTGTGCAAAGTTTGGGTTGAAATGCATCGTGTATATGGGCGCGCACGACGTTGAACGCCAAGCACCAAATGTGTTTCGTATGAAACTGTTGGGTGCGGAAGTTGTGCCTGTGACTAGTGGCCGAGGAACGTTGAAAGATGCTATGAATGATGCACTTCGCGACTGGGTGACCTATGTAGAAGACACATTTTATTGTATTGGCACTGTCGCAGGGCCACATCCGTACCCAGCTATGGTTCGCGATTTCCAGAGCATTATTGGAAAGGAAGTGCGCGAACAAATGATGAAAGCGGAGGGGCGATTGCCCGATTCTGTAGTGGCCTGTATCGGAGGTGGTTCTAATGCGATGGGCTTGTTTTATCCATTTCTGGATGACACAGACGTTCGGATTATTGGTGTTGAAGCCGGTGGCAAAGGCGTAAATGATGATATGGAACATTGTGCGTCGCTTACGGGCGGTAAACCTGGTGTGTTGCACGGTAACCGCACGTATTTATTACAAGATGATGGGGGGCAGATTTTGGAAGGATACTCCATTTCTGCGGGTCTGGACTACCCGGGGATTGGACCAGAACATTCTTGGCTACATGACACGGGCCGCGCTGAATATGTGAGTGTAACAGATGATGAGGCGCTTGAGGCATTTCAGTATTCATGTCGCACAGAGGGAATTATCCCAGCACTAGAACCTTCCCATGCACTGGCGCACGTGCGCAAGTTGGCGCCAACGCTGCCCGAGGATCATATCATGGTTATGAACATGTGTGGTCGGGGAGACAAAGATATTTTTACCGTCGCGAAGCACCTTGGATGGGATATGGACGGCGAATAGACAAGAGCTGTTGCGGAGAGAACATGCACGCCACAGACTGAACTAGATGCTTTAGCGGTGCTTCATGACCAAATTTTAATATGATCTCTAAAATTTTACCATTTGATAAATAAATTTACCTGTGTAAACATAAAAGCCTACCGATGTTTTATTAGGGACTAGGCATGGCAAATACAGTGAATACTAAGGGTGTGGTGGCCGGACGGTTAGACGCCGAGGCTCTTGCGGACAACTTCTCGGATTTGCACCCGCCGCTGGATGATCATGAGGCGCTGGTTGCAGCTGATCGGTGTTATTTCTGCCATGATGCACCGTGTACGACAGCCTGCCCAACATCAATCGATATTCCTTTATTCATCCGCCAGATTGCAACTGGAACGGCAGAGGCGGCCGCGAAGACAATTTTTGATCAAAATATTTTGGGGGGAATGTGCGCCCGCGTATGCCCAACAGAAACGCTTTGCGAAGAGGTTTGCGTTCGTGAAGTAGCCGAGGGTAAGCCTGTTTTGATTGGGAAATTGCAGCGTTATGCCACTGATACGGTTATGGGTTTGGGCTTGCACCCATTTACACGTGCTGCTGAGACTGGAAAGTCCGTGGCTGTCGTCGGGGCAGGGCCAGCGGGGCTAGCAGCGGCGCATCGGTTGGCGACGCAGGGACACTCTGTTGTGGTTTACGATGCGCGACCAAAAGGGGGCGGTCTTAACGAGTTCGGTATTGCGGCGTATAAATCTGTTGATGGCTTTGCGCAAGCTGAAGTGGAGTGGCTGCTGCAAATCGGAGGCATTGAGATGCAATATGGTCAGGCACTTGGTGATCATATTTCTTTAGAGAATTTGAAGGTTGCACATGATGCAGTGTTCCTTGGCGTTGGTTTGGGCGGAGTAAATGCGCTGCGCGCAGAGGGTGGGAATAAAGATGGTGTGTATGATGCAGTTGATTTCATTTCTGAACTCCGCCAGACGGATGATTTGACTGCGCTGCATGTGGGACGGCAAGTGGTTGTGATTGGCGGTGGTATGACTGCCATCGATGCGGCAGTACAGTCAAAGTTGCTAGGAGCTCAGGATGTGACAGTGGCGTATCGGCGTGATCGATCTGCGATGGGTGCGTCCCAGTTTGAACAAGACCTAGCCACCAGCAAAGGTGTGCGAATTATTTTTAATGCGCAGCCCGTTAAGGTCCATGGAAATGGGTCAGTAACTGGTGTTGAATTTGAACGAACGGACAGTTCTGGCGACGACCTAAAGCCAACAGGTGAAACGTTTATTATTAACGCAGATCAGGTGTTAAAGGCGATTGGACAGACGTTGAAAATGGACGCTGGGCTGGAATTAGTGCGCGGTAAGATTGTCGTGTCTGCTGATGGGAAAACATCAATGGATACTGTCTGGGCTGGTGGAGATTGTTCTCTAGGTGGGGACGATTTGACGGTGACTGCTGTAGCCGAGGGTCGCGATGCGGCAATGGATATTCATGCAACATTAATGGGTAAAGGGCATAAAGATGGCTGATTTGAGAAGTGAATTTGTTGGTATTAAATCCCCAAACCCGTTTTGGTTAGCTTCTGCCCCGCCGACGGATAAGGAATACAACGTGCGCCGTGCTTTTAAGGCTGGATGGGGTGGTGTTGTTTGGAAAACGCTTGGTGAAGAGGGCCCGCCCATCGTAAACGTTAATGGTCCGCGCTACGGTGCAATTTTTGGAGCTGATCGGCGGTTGTTGGGGCTCAATAATATTGAGCTGATCACGGATCGACCGCTGCAACAGAACCTGCGAGAGATTAAGGCTGTAAAGAAGGATTATCCTGATCGTGCAGTAGTTGTCTCTTTGATGGTCCCTTGTGTTGAAGATGCGTGGAAGGCGATCCTTCCCGTTGTTGAGGACACAGGAGCGGATGGGGTGGAGTTAAATTTTGGGTGTCCGCATGGGATGTCTGAGCGGGGCATGGGGTCTGCTGTGGGGCAGGTGCCCGAGTACATAGAAATGGTAACACGTTGGGCCAAGCAAAGTACGCGGATGCCCGTGATTGTTAAGTTAACTCCAAATATTTCAGATATTCGCAAACCTGCAGAGGCCGCACATATAGCGGGTGCGGATGCAGTAAGCTTAATCAACACGATCAATTCTATAACGTCCGTTAATTTGGATCTATTCGCTCCTGAACCGATGATTGATACAAAAGGTGCACATGGCGGGTACTGCGGTCCCGCAGTGAAGCCGATCGCGCTGAGTATGGTGTCTGAAATTGCGCGTAATCCTGTGACGGCCAACCTACCAATTTCGGGGATTGGTGGTGTGACCACATGGCGTGATGCGGCGGAATTTATTGCTCTTGGGGCTGGAAATGTGCAGGTCTGTACGGCAGCCATGACATATGGGTTCAAGGTCGTCCAGGAAATGATCTCCGGTCTTGGGCAATGGATGGATGAGAAAGGACATGAGAGTGTTGCGAGCGTTGTGGGGCGTGCGATTCCAAACTGCTCTGACTGGCAGAACCTGAATCTAAATTATGTATCTAAAGCTCGAATTTCACAGGATGATTGCATCAAATGTGGACGCTGTTTTGCGGCTTGTGAGGACACGTCGCATCAGGCGATTACCATGTCTGCCGATCGTACGTTTGAGGTGCTTGATGACGAATGCGTGGCGTGTAACCTGTGTGTCAATGTCTGTCCGGTTGAAAACTGCATCACGATGGAGCGGATTGAGCCTGGAAAATTAGATGAACGCACGGGCGAGTTTGTGGAAGAAGAATTTGCGGATTGGACAACGCACCCCAACAATCCAGGGTGTGTGGCTGCGGAGTAGCCTCTTTTGAGTGATAATTCTTGTCTTGTTTGTGCTGTATTATAGGCTGTGAATGCTCAAGGTGAAATTTATGATAGCTAGCGCACTCAGAGGCGCGGTTGCGCCTCAAAATTCTTCTGTGAGCATGCGGGCATTTGATCCCAACGAAAAGCAGGAGCATAACGCAAAAGATTTTAAGCGTGTTTAGGTCGCATATGTGAGGAACTGCAATAAACAGGTGCGAACCTGATCAAGGATGTGAGCTTAGGTAGCCTGCAGCACAAGTGAGAACGTTATTTCTACCGAGGCCGATAAGTTGGCGATCTTAATTTTGTTTGCGTTGCAGGACACCATTTTGCGATCGGTCAATATTTAAACGGCAGCCTAGGGAACTTTTGTAAGAAAACGAGGAGAGTGGGGAGCAGTTGTGATGAGGCTGTGTGCCAGAACGTAAAGATCAACGCGATGAATATCATGGGCTATCAGTAGTTTCTGAGAAACATCTTGAGGCTCCATTGTCTAAGGGGTTAGCAGTGCACGAAACATTTTGTTAAGGTGCCGCGCAGCTGTTTCAAAACGATTATATGTATGTGTACCTAGAACTGCCTTCACCTGTACATCGAAATCAGCGTAATGCTGCGTTGTTGACCAAATAGAAAAGATTAGATGATGTGGGTTAACCGGTGCGATTTTACCTGCCGAAACCCACGACTGGATGAGATCTGCTTTAAGCTGAGTTAGATCGTGCAGTGGCCCAGAAAGCTCGTTGATAATGTGGGGGGCTCCCTGCAGAATTTCATTAGCGAATAGGCGACTTTCGCGGGGGTAATCTCGAGCCATTTCCAATTTACGTGTTACGTAGACGCAAATTTCTGCGACAGGGTCATTGCTATCTTGCATGCGTTCGAGGGGTTCTAACCATTTTTCCAAAAGGCGTGATAGAAGCATGGCGTGGATAGTTTCTTTACTATCAAAATAATAGAGTATGTTGGGCTTAGACAGGCCTGCTTCAAGAGCAATTTGGTCAATGGTGGAGCCGCGAAACCCAAACTTGGAAAAGACATTCAATGCCGCATCAAGGATGAGGTCAGTTTTTTCTTGTTGGATGCGGGTTTTGCCCTTGGTGCCTGCAGCTCTTGCCATGCGGTAATCCAGTATTGCGGAACCTATGGCATCACGCCGATCCCTTTGAGAATAATTTGTTTTACGGCAGTTTTTGCAACCTGCCAATCGTCATCAGTTAATGATGTTCCATTGTTTAATGTTTGGATTTGGTGACCAAAATCAGCATAGTGCTGCGTAGATGACCAAATGAGGTAGAGAAGGTGGCGTGGGCTGATTGGGTCCATCAAGCCTCTTTCGATCCATTGATTGATGACGCTTATCCGCCCGCTAGTCCAATCCGCTAATGCGGTTTCGAGGTAGTCTTGGATGATGGGCGCGCCGTGCATCACTTCGGAAGCCCAAACTTTACTGCCAGCAGGGTGCGTACGACTGATTTCCATTTTGGCGTCGATGTAGGCGCCGATGCCCTCTGCAGGGCCAGAAGCATTTTCGAATGATTCTGCGGCTTTGAGCCAAATATCAAAAATGTTAGACACAACTTGACGATAAAGCGCTTCTTTGGTGGAAAAATAATAATGCACGTTAGCCTTTGGCAGATCTGCAACATCAGCTATCAATTGCATGGTGGCTCCGCCAAACCCCGCTTCTGCAAAGACTTTTTCTGCGGCCTGTAAAATGAGTAATTCGTTTTCACGACGCTTATTTTGTTTGCGAATTGGGGTGACGTTCAAGGCCTGTTCCTCGCATTGGAAAATTTTCTTGACCGAATGGTCAGGAAGGCTCCATAGTCTTGACCATACGGTCAAGATTTGGCCTGTGCAAGATTTTTAGGGAGAGAAGTCATGACAGCACCAGCAAGCAACATGCGGATCAATGCAGATCGACTGTGGGACAGCTTGATGGAGATGGCTAAGATTGGTCCAGGTGTTGCAGGTGGCAATAATCGACAAACGTTGACCGATGATGATGCCGAGGGCCGTGCTTTGTTCCAAAACTGGTGCGAAACCGCGGGCTGCACCATGGGGCTTGATACCATGGGAAACATGTTTGCGCGGTTTGAGGGTACGGACCCTGACGCACTACCTGTGTACGTGGGGTCGCATCTCGATACTCAACCAACGGGTGGGAAATATGATGGAGTGCTTGGAGTCCTTGGTGGTCTAGAGATCCTACGCTCCCTCAATGATCTAGGCGTTAAAACCAAGCACCCTATCGTAGTGACTAATTGGACAAATGAGGAGGGCACGCGGTTTGCACCTGCTATGTTAGCGTCGGGCGTGTTTGCTGGGATGCATACGGAGGAGTGGGCCTATACCCGCCAAGATGCGGATGGTTTGACGTTTGGCGACGAATTGGTCCGGATTGGCTGGCGTGGGGACGAGCCAGTTGGCCAGCGTAAGATGCATGCGTTTTTTGAATTGCATATCGAACAAGGGCCAATTTTGGAGGCAGAGGATGTTCAAGTTGGCGTTGTTACTCATGGGCAGGGACTCAGTTGGACGCAGGTAACAGTGACAGGGAATGATGCGCACACAGGTTCGACGCCGATGCCTATGCGGCACAATGCGGGTCTGGGTATGGCGCGAATGCTCGAGCTGGTGGACGAAATTGCATGGTCGCATAGACCTGATGCGGTAGGTGCGGCAGGCCATATCGATGTGTTCCCAAATTCACGCAATGTGATCCCTGGTAAAGTCGTGTTCACCGTTGATTTTCGTTCCCCCCAGCTGGCGGTGATTGAGGATATGGAAGCGCGTTTTAAGATTGGGTCAGAAAAAATTGCAGATGATATGGGACTTGGCGTAGCGTTTGAAAAAGTTGGTGGTTTTGATCCAGTTGAGTTTGATGAGGGTTGTGTGACAGCTGTGCGTAATGCTGCAGAACGGTTGGGATACACGCATCGAAATTTGGTCTCGGGTGCTGGGCACGATGCCTGCTGGATTAATCGAATGGCTCCGACCGCAATGGTAATGTGTCCCTGCGTGGACGGATTATCGCACAATGAGGCGGAGGAGATTTCCAAGGAATGGGCGGCTGCGGGGGCTGATGTGCTGATGCATGCCGTCCTGGAGACGGCAGAAGTTGTGGGTTGAGGTGCCGATTCATTCCCTTTTTATGTTTTGAATGCGCTTTTGGCCTCCGGGGTAGCGTAAGTGCAGTTAAAAAATAACTTAAGGTGTAAACATTGTTTGGTTTGGGAATTTAAATTGTTTGGATATTGTTAAGCTGTATCTTTACCTGCGACTATGAAAGCTAAACGGCTAAAACTGGGAGGAAACACATGAACACCAAAGTCATCACAGGCGGGACGGTTTGTACGGCAGATCGGGCTTGGAAAGCAGATGTTTTGATCGAGGGGGAGATCATTAAGCAGATTGGTGAGGACCTGAAGGGAGATGAATATATCGATGCGGAGGGGGCCTTTGTTATACCCGGTGGTATTGATCCGCACACGCACTTGGAAATGCCGTTTATGGGCACTACGGCCGCGGAAACGTTCGAGAGTGGCACTTGGGCGGCAGCTTGTGGTGGTACGACGATGTTGGTGGATTTTTGTCTGCCAGGCGAAGATGGTTCCATCGTGAATGGCATTCAGGAATGGCATCGCAAGTCTGCGCCGCAGATTTGTAGCGATATCGGCTATCACATGGCGGTAACGGGTTGGAACGAAACCATCTTCGAGGAAATGAAAACCGCCGTTGAAATGGGCGTGAATTCGTTCAAACATTTTATGGCTTATAAAGGTGCATTAATGATTGAAGACGACGAAATGTTTGCGTCTTTTCAGAGGTGTAAGGAGTTGGGTGCATTGCCGATGGTGCATGCAGAAAATGGTGATTTGGTTGCAATCTTGCAAGAGAAGTACATGGCTGAAGGGATAACGGGGCCAGAGGGTCATGCTTATTCCCGTCCACCGGAATTGGAAGGCGAAGCCGCTAATCGTGCTATTACGATTGCAGATGCGGCGGGGGTTCCACTTTATATCGTCCATGTTTCCTGTGAGCAGGCGCATGAGGCCATCCGCCGAGCGCGACAGAAAGGAATGCGTGTTTACGGTGAACCCTTGGCGCAGTTCCTGACACTTGATGAATCAGAGTATTTTAACAAAGATTGGGACCATGCTGCGCGACGTGTAATGTCTCCTCCGTTCCGTAATAAATCCCATCAGGACAGCCTGTGGGCAGGT
>DLZA01000424.1:0-1269 GCA_003447515.1 Paracoccaceae bacterium | reverse complement strand
GGATTATTCCAAATGGATCCAATGGACTTGAAGAACGGATGCCTGTGCTGTGGACCGAAGGTGTGGAAAAGGGTCGTCTGACGCCTGAAGAATTTGTGGCTGTGACCTCGACGAACGTTGCAAAAATCCTTAACATTTATCCTAAGAAGGGAGCGATTGTTGAGGGCGCAGATGCGGATATTGTGGTCTGGGATCCTAAGATTTCCAAAACTATATCACCGAGCAATCATCATTCCGTCCTGGACTACAATGTGTTCGAAGGGTTCGAAGTGACTGCAAATGCGCGCTATACATTGAGCCGTGGTGATGTGATTTGGGCTTGGGGTAAAAACAGCCAGCCGCAGCCAGGTCGGGGCCGCTTTGTGCCGCGTCCTGCGTTCCCATCCGCGCATAACGCGCTGAGTAAATGGAAAGCGCTGAATTCGCCGCGTATGATCAAACGCGATCCAATGAACATTCCTGCGGGTATTTAAAACAAAGGCCAGCCAGTGAGCGAGCAACCAGTGATTAAAGCCAACAACCTGTGCCTGACGTTTGAAACGAACGACGGGCCAGTACGGGCGCTGAAAAACGTTAACCTTGAAATTGGCAAGGGTGAATTTGTATCTTTCATTGGACCGTCTGGTTGTGGGAAGACAACGTTTCTGCGCGTTGTGGCAGATCTAGAAACTCCAACGGCTGGGTTAATTACCGTGAATGGAGTGAGTGCAGCGGAGGCGCGGAAAGCGCGTGCCTACGGGTATGTGTTTCAGGCGGCTGGATTATACCCCTGGCGTACAATTGGTGGAAATATTCGATTGCCGCTTGAGATCATGGGTTATTCCAAAGCGGATCAAATCGAGCGGGTTAAACGAGTGCTGGAGCTCGTTGAGCTTGACGGATTTGACCGAAAGTTTCCGTGGCAATTATCTGGCGGAATGCAACAAAGAGCCAGTATTGCGAGGGCGTTGGCATTTGATGCGGATATTCTGCTGATGGATGAGCCTTTTGGGGCCCTTGATGAGATTGTTCGCGACCATTTGAATGAACAACTGCTCGCTCTTTGGGCGAGGACTGAAAAGACTATTGGTTTTGTGACGCACTCGATCCCGGAGGCGGTTTATCTGAGCACTAAAATTGTAGTTATGTCCCCGCGGCCTGGTCGGATCGCGGATGTGATTGAAAGCACGCTGCCCAAAGAACGTCCGCTGGATATCCGCGACACGCCAGAATTTATGAAGATTGCGCACCGTGTGCGCGACGGTCTGCGAGAGGGCCATGCAGATGGGT
>DLZA01000307.1 GCA_003447515.1 Paracoccaceae bacterium | reverse complement strand
CATAGGGCATTTAAGAAAGGGCCTTGGGCAAGTCTGTTGCCTAGCGAGCGTGGAAAATATTTGCGCAAATTGGCCGATTTGCTGGCTAAAAAATCTGAACAATTGGGCCGTACGGAAAGCATTGATACTGGTAAAATGTTGAAAGAAACCAAATGGCAGGCAAAATATATTGCTGAGTTCTTTCAATTTTATGCGGGTTGTGCAGACAAAATCAGCGGGGAAGTCCTTCCTATCGATAAGCCAGATATGTTCGTTTTTACTAATCGCGAACCGTTGGGCGTTGTTGCCGCGGTCGTCCCTTGGAATTCACAGTTATTTTTGGTTGCTGTCAAAATTGGGCCTGCCTTGGCGGCTGGTAACACTGTCGTATTAAAAGCGTCTGAACATGCCTCTGCTGCCATGTTGGAATTTGGTGAATTGATCGAAGAGGCAGGGTTCCCAGCTGGAGTAGTGAATATCGTTACAGGCCACGGTGATCCTTGTGGCAAATCATTGACCAGCCATCCTAAGGTTGCGCGTATTTCCTTCACGGGTGGTCCTGGCGCTGCCAAGCATGTCTTGTACAATTCTGCTGAAAACTTTGCAGAGGTTTCATTAGAGCTGGGTGGAAAATCACCCTTTATTGTTTTTGATGATGCAAACATTGAAAGCGCTGTAAACGGATCGATTGCGGGTATATTTGGAGCCACGGGGCAATCTTGTGTCGCAGGATCACGTCTTTATTTGCACGAAGATATTGCCGATGAGTTCCTTGAAAAAATGATTGCTTTGGTTAAAGATATTCGTATCGGTGACCCACTTGCCGAAGAAACCCAAATGGGTCCATTGTGTACTCTTGGCCAAATGGAATGTGTCGAACGTGAAGTTGCACGTGCTCAAGAAGAAGGTGGGTTGATCTTATTTGGTGGCAAACGCCCGGCTGGACTAGGTGGCAATTACTACGAACCGACGATCATCGAATGCCCGCGTCAAGAAATGCATATTGTCGACTCAGAAATGTTTGGCCCCGTACTTTGTGTTTTGCGTTTCAGAACCGAAGAAGAAGTCATTGAAGCCGCAAATGACACCGTTCACGGACTTGCCGCAGGAGTTTTTAGTGAAAATAGTGCACGTGCGATGCGTGTTGCCCGTGCCATGGATGCAGGCATTGTATGGGTCAACACCTACCGTGTTGTGTCCCCAATTGCTGAGTTTGGTGGTAATAAAGGATCGGGCTATGGGCGCGAGAGTGGGTTTCAGGCGATGTACGATTATACTCGACCGAAGACCATTTGGCTCAACACTTCGTCCGAACCCATGTCCAACCCTTTTGTGATGCGTTGAGCCATGACTGGGATTGATACCGATCTGCGCAATAATCTCACAAAACGACATCTGCATGCAAACGTGACAGAAAAATTAAAGGCTGATCATGACCAATTAGATGTGGTCATAGATCAAAATCTTTTAATACATGCGAACCAATACGTTGGATTTAAATATGCAAATGCAAAAAAAGGGTGTTTTCAAAAAAGACCCAGATCTAATGTTATTAGTTTTTTCAACTTACATGCTGCAAAAATAACAATCACAGAAACTCGGTGAAGGAGACGTCTCTATGAAATTTCAACTTGCGGTTAATCTGGAACGTCTTGACGACAGTGCTGATATGCAAGATGTGGCGCGCCACACGCTTGAGATGGTGCAAATGGCTGAGGACGGAGGGTTTAATATCGTTTGGGCTGCAGAACACCACGCCTTGGAAATGACTATCGCCCCTAATCCGTTTCAAATTTTAACCTGGTGGGCTGCGGAAACTAGTAGAATCCGTCTTGGCACAGCAGTCGCAACGGCTGCTTATTGGCATCCAATAAAATTGGCTGGTGAGGCAGCATTTCTTGATCTGATTTCGGGTGGGAGATTAGAGTTTGGTATCGGGTCGGGCGCATATCAGCGTGAGTTTGATCGCATGAAACCAGGCCTTTTGCAAACAGATGGCTATAAATACATGCAAGAAATGCTTCCAGCAGTTTTAAAATTGTGGGAAGGGGATTATGCTCACGATGGCGAATATTGGCAGTTCCCAACATCAACTTCAGTTCCAAAACCCCTGCAACAGCCGCATCCCCGAGTATGGGTCGCAGCCAGGTCTCCTATCACCTATGACTATGCTGTAAAAAACAATGCCAACATCATGTGCTGGCCCTTTACTCGGCCTCATGCAGAGGCCGAGTTGTACAAACGTCAGCTTGATGAAGCCATTGCAAGACACGGAAGTAAAGCCAGCCCGATATTTGCACTGATGCGTCATACGGCACTTTATGAAAACCGAGCTGGTCGGGATGAAGCCATCGCTGCAATCACTCGCGTTTTGGGGCAATTTGAAAACTTGTATCGCAACCTTGATGACGTCGTGAACGGATTTCCAAAAGAAATCCCGCTTAGCGAGCTCGAAGGCCGTGAGCAATACAAGCCAGAAATGCTAGAAGAAAACCTCATGTTTGGTTCCCCTGAGACTGTAATCGAAAAGGTAAAAATGTATGAGCGGCTCGGTGTAGATGAATACATCTACTATGCCTCCATGGGGCTAAGTCCTGAGGCGCAGAAACGTTCTCTCAAACTCTTCTGCGATGAAGTAATTCCCGTATTTCAATAAAGGTTCCGAGAAATGACAAATGAAGTAGATGTAAAAATTGACGGCCATGTCATGGAAATAACGCTTTGTCGCGGTAAGGTTAACGCAATCGATATTCCAACATCTCAAGCCCTGGCGGCTGCCTTTACCGATTTTCATAGTGATTCTAATTTGCGGGTTGCAATCCTCACGGGCGGTGGGGATAAAATCTTCTCTGCTGGATGGGATTTGAAGGCGCTCAATGATGGTGAAATGCAGCTTGATAATTGGTGGGAAACTGACGACTATGGTGAGGGTGGGTTTACAGGGCTCACTGAAAACTGGTTCCTGAACAAACCAGTAATCTGTGCTATCAACGGTCTGGCTATTGGCGGTGGTTTTGAAATGGCGATGGCCTGTGATCTTTTGATTGCTGCAGATCACGTCGAATTTGGCCTCCCGGAAATGCCACTAGGTATTGTTCCAGATGCAGGTGCTTTGCAGCGTTTGCCTCGGCGCATTCCGCATAACATTGCCATGGAAATGTTTTTACTTGGTCGTCGTATGAATGCAGAAGAAGCAGCACATTATGGTTTGGTTAACAAAGTTGTTCCGAAAGAAAGCTTGATGGACGCTGCACGGGAATGGGCAGCATCAATCGCGTGGTCTGCGCCTCTTGCAATGCAAAGCGTTAAAGAAGTTCAGCGCTCGATTGAATGCGTTGATTTAGAACAAGCGTTTCATAAAATGCGAACAGATCCGATGCCGACATACCGCAAAATGTTGAAATCCAGTGATGCAGCTGAAGGTGTTGCTGCATTTGTGGAAAAACGCGAACCCAATTTTAAGGGCGAATGATCATGTATTTTGATCCAAAACGGGTGACACGCGTCACTACGATTGGTGGTGGGCCCATAGGAGGTGGCTGGGCCGCCCATTTCTTGGCACGGGGATATGATGTAACTGCCTACATTCATGACGCCGCAGAACGTCCAATATTAGACGCAATTATCGACACTGCATGGAAAAGCCTTATGGCACTTGGTTTGGCGCCAGGGGCGTCTCTTGATCGCTTGACTGTGGTAACTGATATTTCTGACGCTGTTAAAGATACTCACTTCATTCAAGAAAGTGCGCCAGAAAACCTACCAATGAAGCAGGCTCTTTATGCGCAGTTAGGTCAGATTGTCCCGCCCGACGTAGTGATTGGATCATCTACATCAGGTTTGATGATGACGGACATTCAACAGGATTGCCCAACGCCAGAACGTTGTGTGATTGGCCATCCCTTTAATCCGCCCTATCTGTTGCCGCTGGTGGAGATCGTTGGTGGTAAAGCGACTGCCCCTGCCGCAGTTGAATGGGCTGGGGAGTTCTATGAAATTGCGGGCAAAGCACCGCTAATCATGAAAAAAGAAATCCCCGGTTTTGTTGCCACGCGCCTTCAAGAGGCGCTTTGGCGCGAAGCATTGCATATGGTTGCAAATGGGGAAGCCACGCCAGAAGACATCGACAATGCGCTGATCAATGGGCCGGCTCCACGCATGGCAATTCAGGGTCAGTGTATGGCGTTTCACGTAGCCTGTGGGGCAGGTGGCATGGCAACCAATCTGGATCAATTTGGGCCGGCGTTGAAGTTACCGTGGACGCGACTGGAAGCACCTGAACTCACTAAAGAACTGCGTGATCGAATGGTCGATGGCTGCAACGAAATTGCAGATGGGCGTGATTTTGAAGAGATGGCTGCAAAACGGGATGAACAAATTGTCGCCGTGTTGCGAGCCATTCGTGACACCTCTTAAGACGTTTTGTTTTCGACCTTGAGTGACTCCAAAAATCGGCTGAGCGTCCCAGGCCAATGAGGCGCTGTTTCCTGTTCTGGCCATGCTTGGCGGTATTCGCTGGGCCGCCGTTCAAAGCATTTTTTGAATGCATAGGCAAAGTGCGAAAGCGAGTTGAACCCCGCAGCCGTCGCAATTTCACGCACTGCCAGGTCGGTAGAAATAAGCAAAACACGGGCGTGCTGCAAACGCAGCAACAAGTAAAATTGCACTATACTGCATCCAACCGTTTTCTTGAATTGACGCTCTAACTGTCGTTGGGACCGTCCTATATCTTGGGAAATTTCAGGCACAGACAATGGTTCGCTCATATTTTCTTCCATAATTTCGATTGTTTTTTGGACTTCTCTGGGCAAAGAATCCAAACTACGACCGTGGGAATATCTTTGGGGTTCTTTGGCGCCCCTGGTGGTGTGACGTAATATTTGATCAGATACTTCGCTTGCGAGGGGTTCACCGTGATCCTGCGTCATTAAGTGAAGAATGAGATCGATCCCCGCGGTTGCGCCAGAACAACTTAAGATCGGTTCTTGAGTGGTGAAAAGTTGTTCGCGGACATGCACTTCAGGAAATTGTTCTTGAAAGCCAGCAAGGTATGACCAGTGGGTTGTCGCCTCTCGGTTGGCGAGCAACCCAGCACGGGCCAAAAGGTAAGCTCCCATCTCTACGGCGCAAAAACGCGCGCCATTTCGCGCCTGTAATCGCATCCAAGAAAACACAGATTTGTTGATGTAATGTTCCGCACCCCAACTGCCCAATACGAAAACTAAGTCGGTCCGGCTGAGTTTTTCTGGTGCGTTTTCACAGTGAACAGACAAGCCATTACTGGCCGTTATTTCGCCGCCATCAAAGCTAATGAAGCTGTGCTTGTAGATATCCTCCTGGCTCAGGTAATTGGCTATGCGAACCGGTTCCATGATATTGGATAGGGCGAACATATTGAAGCGCGGAATCAGTAAATAAAATATGTGCTCCGCCAATTTTAATAGTCCTCACAAGTCGATAAAATTGAACAAAACTATGAATTTTCGCCATCCTAAAGTCAACTGCGTCGAAAATTCTATATCCTTGTTTTGATTTGTTTTCAAAGATGGGGTACTCAAGACGGAGGACTAACGTGAACTACGACGTCGTTGTCACATGCGCAGTTACTGGCGCTGGGGATACAACGGGCCGCAGCCCGCATGTTCCTGTTACACCAAAAGAAATTGCAGACGCGGCAATCGAGGCCGCAAAAGCGGGTGCTGCGATTGCGCATATTCACGCCAGAGACCTCGAAACAGGGCAGGGATCACGGGACCCAAAATTGTTCAAGGAAATCGTGGATCGCGTTCGCGACAGTGGCACAGATGTCGTCATCAACTTAACAGCTGGAATGGGTGGAGACTGGATTTCTGATCGAGCAAATCCGTCGATGCCAGGTTCGGGAACCGATATGATCGGCCCTGAGGAACGGCTTGCCCACGTTGCCGAATGTCAGCCAGAGATCTGTTCCATGGATTGCGGCACGCTGAACTTTTCCGACACTGATATGATTTATATTTCCACCCCACCGACATTGCGCAAAATGGCATCAATGGTGCAGGAATGGGGTGTAAAACCAGAGATGGAAGTTTTTGACCTTGGCCATATTCGGTTTGCAAAACAAATGGTGGTAGAAGGTTTGATCGATGCGCCACCAATGTTTCAACTTTGTCTAGGTATTCCTTGGGGCGCGGATCAAGATGTTGAAACCATGGTTGCAATGAAATCGCAACTCCCTTCAGAGGCAAGTTGGGCCAGTTTTGGAATTAGCCGAGGTCAAATGCCCATGGCCGCTGCCGCGGTCGCATTGGGAGGCAACGTACGCGTTGGGCTTGAGGACAATATCTATCTGGATCGTGGCGTATTGGCGACCAATGGACAATTGGTAACCCGCGCAGTTGAAATTATTGAACGGATGGGTGCACGTGCGGTTTCGCCCCAAGAAGCACGCAACAAACTTAAGCTGCGCGGGGCTGACGCTTAAATGACCCAAACGGTCCAAGGCGTATTGCAGATAAACAATCTGTGCAAAATGTTTGGTACGTTTTGTGCCGTGAACGACGTGTCATTGGATATTCAAAAGGGTGAATTTTTAACGCTTCTTGGGCCGTCTGGATCAGGTAAAACAACACTATTGATGATGATTGCTGGTTTCTTGGACATCACGTCGGGCGATATTTCGTTAGATTCTGAAACTCTAATAGGTGTGCCGCCAGAAAAGCGAAATTTTGGTATGGTATTCCAAGGATATGCACTGTTCCCACACATGACGGTACGCGACAATATCGGGTATGCGCTTTCGGTTCGCAAAACTCCCAAAGCAGAAATTGATATCCGTGTTGAGGAGATGCTGGAACTTGTTCAGCTTCAATCCTTTGCAGACCGCAAGCCCAACCAACTTTCAGGCGGTCAGCAACAGCGCGTAGCCTTGGCGCGCGCTTTATGTTTCTCGCCACCAGTTTTGTTGTTGGATGAACCCCTCGGCGCGCTCGATAAAAAATTACGTGTCGAAGTACAAGAACAGCTCAAAGATATTCATCGGCGCGTTGGAACAACGTTTATTTACGTGACCCATGATCAAGAGGAAGCACTGTCCATGTCTGATCGCGTAGTGATCATGCGCGATGGAGCGATCGAGCAGATAGGTAGCCCAAAAGAGCTATATGAGAAACCAGAGTCTAAATTTTCTGCAGGGTTTCTTGGTAAAAGTAATTTCCTTTATCTTGAGGATGGTACTTATGCCTTACGTCCGGAGAAAATTGACATAGCAGCGGAAGGGGCTGGAGCGGCACCGCGTATGACGGGAAAAGTGCGCTCTGTAACCTATTTTGGATCCATTCAGCGTGTGATGGTCGAAACAGACGAAGCGGGGGAACTGGAAGTGGACGTGGACAACTGGCGTAATCCCACGTCGTTCAGGGCTGGACAAAACGTTGATCTAATGTGGGAGGATCATGCGGCTGTTATGCTTCAACGCAGCGAAGACTAATTAAAGAGCATTTAAGCACTGGGAACAAAGTGCATAACATAAGTGAAAGTAACCAAAAAGGAGAGAAGAATATGAGTGATAAGCAATTTATGAGAGAAACGTTGGTTGAAGGTGCGCATGCGTTCAAGGCCGGCAAGATGGACCGCCGCACCTTTCTGGCGCTCTGTGGAGCAACAGGGTTTGTCTCAGCGTCCGTCTTGGCTGGTGATGCACAAGCGGCTGCAGATCATGTTGTGATGTGGAACTGGGGTGGGCAATCCGAAGAATGCCACGGGTCTGCCATCGGTGAAGCATTCACAGCTGCCACTGGCAAAGGCTTGAAATTTGATACATCTGGCCCCCTAGAAGGTAAAATTAAAGAGATGGTCGACAGCGGCAACGTAACTGCAGACGTAGCAGACGCTGATCTATTTAATGCTGTTTCACTCGGCCCAACAGGCCACTTGGAGGCCATCGACTATTCCGTTGTGTCCAAAGAAAAAACACTTCCGGGGTATGCGCTGGAACATGGTGTTTCCATCATCCTTTATGGCTATGCTTTCGTGTATGACACAGAGGCCTATGGCGACAACCCTCCGGAAAATTGGGCCGATTTCTTTGATACAGAAAAATTCCCAGGTATGCGTTCTTTGTATAAGTGGGCCAACGGTTCGCTTGAAGCGGCTTTGCTGGCAGATGGGGTCGCAGGCGATGCGCTGTATCCCCTTGATATGGGTAGGGCGTTATCCAAAATTAAGTCGATTAAGGACAACAGTCTTTATTGGGGCTCGGGCTCTGCTGCGCATTCAATGGTCGTCAATGGCGAAGTATCAATGGGTATGATTTGGCAAAACCGTGGCCGCAACATCGAGAACGATACAGATGGACGCTACAAACTGGTGAACAACCAAGCTTTGGCCATGCCGGGTGCTTACATCGTGCCAAAAGGCAATCCTGCTGGGCGTGACGCAGTGATGAAATTCATCGCAACCGCACAAGAGGTCGATGCACAGCTTAAGCTTCTAGATTGCTTGGGCATGACGCCGTCGAACCCAGCCGCGTTTAACAAGATCCCAGAAGGCCAGCAGGATTACGCGATTACGTCGGCTAAGAACATCGAAAAGATTGTTTACAACGATCCTGATTGGTGGGGCAAAAACGGCGGCGATGCTGTGAATGCCTTCCTCGAAGCAATTAGCTAACTGTCCTCGTTTCTGGGCGCGTTTTCCCTGGTACGCGCCCAGAGACATAATAGGAATACTCCAAAAATCATGCTCGCGCTTCGTAAACATATCAGCCCAGGTTGGTGGCTTGTCGCTCCCTTCTTTTTACTGGTTGCGTGCCTATACCTTGGCCCGATTCTCAATATCTTGTGGCTTAGCCTTTCGGACCCTGAACCGGGTTTGCAAAACTATTCCAAACTGGTCGAAAGTGATACACTTGCGCGGATCATGTGGACGACAATTCGAATATGCGTGATTACGACAGGCTTTGCCGTAATTCTGGGATATTCCATTGCCTATGCAATGGTGCATGCCTATCGTCGTGAACAGAGCTTTATGTTGACGTTCCTATTGGTGTCTTTTTGGATATCAATTCTTGTGCGCACATTCAGTTGGCTGATGTTGTTAGGTCGCAAAGGGCCTATAAACGAAGGCTTTGAAGCCATTGGCTTAATTAGCGAACCCGTTGCTTTTATGCGCAATGAATTGGGCGTACTGATCGGTATGGTTCACTACATGATCCCTTACGCGGTATTGCCGTTGTTGGTGAATATGCAAACATTGGATCAACGGGTTATGTCAGCGTCGCGCAATCTTGGCGCCAGCGCTTCGCAAACATTTTTCCGAATTTATCTGCCTATGACCACGCCTGGCATAGTTGCATCCGCACTGCTCGTGTTTATCCTCAGCCTTGGCTTTTACGTCACCCCAGCAGTTTTGGGTGGTGGCAAAGTTTTGATGGTTGCAGAATACATCTCTGTTCAGTTGCTAGTGACGGTAAAGTGGGGCGTAGCAGCAATGTTGGCAGCCCTCATGTTGGCCGGCGTTCTGGCCATGCTTTGGATCATGTCAAAATTCATGAAGCTCAGTACAGTCTTTGGGGGGGCTTCGTCGTGAAACCATCGCTCTTGGCTTCATTTAATCGTGCTGGTGCTTGGGTCTTGCTCATGTTTCTTGTGCTGCCTGCTTTGATTGCGATTCCTGTTTCCTTGACGCCAAAACGGTTTCTTTCGATGCCCAAAGGGGAATACTCCTTGCGTCATTTTGAAAAGCTGTTCACCAGCGAAGAATGGATGTCGAGCTTTGGTCAAAGCGCAATTATCGCCCTAAGTACATCGCTTCTTGCGACAATTTTGGGGACATTGTGTGCCATCGGTTTGTGGCGGGTATCGTCGAAATACTCCGAAGTCGTCAGGGCCTTTCTTTTGCTTCCTCTCATCATTCCGCAAATCATTTCGGCAATGGCGTTTTACCGACTTTGGATACCTATGGGATTACTAGACAGCTATCTTGGGTTGATTTTGGCGCACACCATTCTTGCAACACCCATGGTGCTGATAACTGTCAGCGCCTCCCTTGCAAATTTTGATCCAAAATTAGAACAAGCGTCGCGCAACCTCGGGGCGTCCAACTGGGTGACGGTGCGCCGTGTGATCCTGCCTTCGGTTCGCCCTGGTGTGCTTGCAGGGGCTTTGTTTGCTTTCATCCTGTCGTGGGACGAAATCGTCGTGACATTGTTCATATCGAAGTACTCGGTTTACACGTTGCCGCGTCGCATGTGGAATGGCATCCGCGAAAACACCGATCCAACTGTGGCTGCCGCTGCTGTGGTTTTGATCGCACTCACCATAATTGCTTTTGTTGTTTATGCGATCCTGTCGCGACGCAACGCCAAAGTAAAAACAAGCTTATAAAGGCCAAGAAAATAATGGAAACCAGAGTTGAAACTGACCTTCTGGTCAACACCGTGCGCCACTTTGTCGAAACTGAAATGTTCCCTTTCGAGGAAGAAGTGGATCGCCTAGGCCATGTGCCAAAGGAAATTGGCCGCCAGATCGAGAGCCGTGCACATGAGCTTGGTCTTTACGCCTGCAATCTGCCAGAAGATGTTGGTGGCGGTGGTTTGGGATATGGTGCGATGTCGCTGATCGAACGGGAATACGGTAAAACCAGCCATGCTTTACAAAGCTGGGCCGCACGGCCAACTGAACTGTTAATGGCCTGTGAAGGAGATCAAAGGGAACAGTACCTGTTTCCAGCGATCCGCGGCGAAAAACGTGAACTTTTTGCCCTAACTGAACCTGATGCAGGTTCAGACGTAATGGGCATGAAAACCACCGCGCGTCGTGATGGGGACGATTGGGTTCTCAACGGCTCAAAACACTTCATCTCGGGTCCTTGTATGCCTGATTTTGCCATTGTTTTTGCCGCAACGGGCGAAGACGAAACACCGCGTGGCCCGCGAAAACGAGTAACGGCCTTTCTAGTCGATGTGGGGACAAAGGGATTTGACTGCCGAGAAGGTACAAAATGTGTCAGCTATCGCGGCTACAACACGTATGCACTTAGTTTTGACAATGTCCGCCTTGGACAAGATCAAGTGCTTGGGACTGAAGGTAACGGCTTGGCGCTCTCTGGGCAGTGGCTCAGCATGGGGCGTAT